>NZ_JBXAWK010000011.1:0-140592 GCF_057291755.1 Kitasatospora sp. UYEF31 | reverse complement strand
CTCAACACTCAAGTCGTAGCAGGTGTGGGGCTGTTGCCGCTTCCGTTACGCGGATCAAGGATCTATGGTCGCCGCCTCACCGAAGACGTTCTGAATAACCCTCCATGAACCTGCTGTCCGAAAAACGCGTAGCCCCTCACCACGTCCAGATCTCATAATTCGGATATATCAGAAACTGATGGAACGTCAAGAAGGGAGACAAAGGTCAGCAGCTGCTTACATTCTCATTAATACCGAAATCTCGCTATTCCCAAGAGGCACTAAGATCCGAGCATGTGACTTTGATTGTGGAATTAACTAGCTTAATCTCATGAGTGCATCCCGTAGAAGCGGGGAGAATTTCATCGAGCAAAATCGAATCAATCCCTCCATATTCAATAGAATCAACTTCCTTATTGATCGAAAAATGAGTCACTTCAGAATATGTTATCACGAGCCCAAAGGAGTGTTTCCAATGATTTCCAGAAAATGAAATTCGCATTCCGTTCGACGTCGGTTTCGCGAGCGTTGCAAATTTAAGCTCCAAATCTTTGATGCACCTTTCACTCCCAAAGTCATAGTGCCCTGGATCTGCAGCAAACGATCCAGCACCAGGCGGAAGGAGCTTTTGAAATATCGCCAACTCTTTCAGGTACGGGCGCGGATCCAGCCAGTAGCCCCGTACCGAATCACGCCACTCAACAATAACTAACTCCACTAGCAGCCACCTCCAACAAGGCGAGGCCGGTGCCACTTGTCTCCACCGATGTCTTCGGTTCCCAGCGGACCAATCCTTCCAGTACTGCGCATAATCTCGACCGCCTTGCCTTTGAGCCTGTTCGCTACACTTTGGGGAACTTGAGGATTAGCTCCCAAACCATGCTTCGAGAACCATCCATCGCTGCCATAAATCCCAACCTCACTCCCGTTTTTGTATACGTGAATTTCAAAATCCATGCCTTTCCCCATCGGAAATATGTCCATCTGTCCTGTATATTCACCACCGAGTCCTACAGGGTCCTTCGGTCCACTTGGAGCAAGACCGAGTGGGTCAATCCAGATATTTGGATTGATAGTGTACGAATAGTGGTTACCGGCAGGCTCGAGACCCAACGGGTCGGGTCCGGCATACGCACCGGCCTCCGGCACGTAGTACCGGAACAGGTTGTAGTGCCAGCCTGTCTCGTCGTCCCGGTACTGGCCGGGGAATCCCAGCAGACAGTCCAGGCCGTCGCCGGTAGTCGACCCTACCGATGTCCCCCACAAACTTGCCCGGCGATGCCACGCCACCTCCCCCTCGCCGTCGACGAGTTCAGTGGGAGTGCCGACCAGTATTACAGCTGCGGTTCTTGTTCGGCTCGTTGCCAGTCGCGCAAATGTTCGGGAAGTGGGTCGCCTCGGCGTCGGTAGGAACTCAGTTGGGCGCGCATCTTGTGGGTGAACCGCCACTGAACCCAGCGCAGAACATACTGTCGTCCGTGGTCGATCCGCAGGACGAGGGCGGACAGAAGCCGGTGGACCTCGTCCACGGTGATCAGACTGAGCCAGCCGACGCTGTCCCGGGTGGACCGGGTAGGTCCCGGGTCAGGGCTTTTCCCTCCGACGCCCTGTTCCTCGCGGCTTCGGCTTCGGCTTCGGCTTCGGGAACAAGCTCACACGACGGTGTCCCGCACGCGGCGGCGACACCCGCCCGGGCCAGGACCAAAAACGCGTGGGCGAACACGCACGCCGCGACCTGGTGATGCCAGGCCGTCCAGGTCCGCACCTGATAGTCGTCCAGCCCCACCAGCTGTTTCCCGTGCCGATTGTCCTCTTCGATCTTCCACCGAAGTCCCGCGCACGCCACCATCACCGCCAACGTCGTCGCCACCGGGGCGTGTACCAGGAAGTAGGTGACCTCCTCGGGCCGACCGACCGAACGCCGGATCAGCAGGGTGTGCGCGAACCCGGCGGCGGGAGGTCCGTCCTTAACGTCCACCTCGACCATCGCCCAGTCATAGAACCGCGCGCCTTTGGTCCCGTCCCCACAGGACCGGCGTTCCCAACGGTCCGCCGCGATACGGGGGAGCAGATCATCGGCCCGTCGCACATCACGCTGTCCGGCCGAGGTGTCGCCGGGCAGGACCGTCAGGGCCAGGCTGGACGGCACCGCGGTGACATACCGCAAGGACCGGTCCCGCAGGAAATGTCTGACCAGGGCGTACTGGCCGTAGCCGCCGTCCATCGCGACCCATCCGAAGGGCACGTTCGCTTCGACGGCCTCGGCGATCAGTTCAATGGCCTGGGCCGGTTTGGTGGCGAAGCCGACCGTGTCGGGGACACCGGCCCGCCGGCAACGCTCCGGGTCGTCGGTCCAGCGCCGGGGCAGGTACAGGCGGTGGCCGATGAAGCCGTGGCCTCGGGCGGAGGCGTAGGACAGCATGACCGCGACCTGGCAGTTCTCCGTCTGGTTGGTGGAGCCGCAGTGCTGGGGGGCGACGCCGACGGACATCCGCCCCTTTTTGATCATCTGGGTGTCGTCGACGATCAGCACCCCGTCCGGGGTGCCGAGCGCGGCGACGACCTTGTCGCGGACGGCGGCCTCCAGAGCGTCGGCACTCCACGCGCCCCGGCACAGGAAGGTCTGGATACGGCCGGGGTGTCCGTGGCCCGCCCGCTCGGCGATGGTCCAGCCGTTCTTGCGCGGCAGGTCGGACAGCAGTCCGCGGATCAGGTCGGTGAACACCACCCGGGGTTCGGGGCGGGTGAACAGGTGGTCGACGCTTCGGGTGAAGGTCTCCAACTCCTGTTCCAGCGCGGATATTTCCTCATCGAGCACATCTGTCATCATGCCCGGTCAACGAGCCCGCCCTGGCGATGTCACGCGAACCGCAGTAGTAGCGGCGGACCGTTCCGTTTCCGCCCTGGCCCAAGCCGGATCCAAACAAACACCTGGAAGAGTGCTCGCTTAAGATCCGCAGCTGTAATACGTGTGGCGATTCTTTTCCTGTTTTCCCGAAAAGAGGGCCCCCGGTTCTCCGGGAGCCCTCCGTACAACGTGCTATCGCGTCAGGACGGGATGAACGGGTCCACCGCGATCGCCACAAAAAGCAGCGTCAGGTAGGTGATGGACCAGTGGAACAGCCGCATCTCGCCGAGCTTGACGGCGACCAGGTCGGCGGGGTCCAGCTCCAGTGCGCGGGCCTGCCGTTTGGCGTTGCCCTGGAGGCGGTGGGCCTCCCGGAGCCAGACGACGCCGAGGACGCCGGCCACCACGGGGTAGAGCCAGCTGGTGTGCGCGAGCGGCCACAGGAGCAGCGACACGGCCACCATGACGTAGCTGTAGGCCACGATCTGGCGGGCCACGACCTTGTTGGAGGCGACGACCGGGAGCATCGGGATCGAGGCGGCGGCGTAGTCCTTCTCGTACTTCATCGACAGCGGCCAGTAGTGCGGCGGCGTCCAGAAGAAGATGACAAGGAACAGGATGAACGGCGCCCAGCCGAGCGAGTTGGTGACCGCCGACCAGCCGATCAGGACCTGCATGCAGCCGGCGATGCCGCCCCACACGATGTTCTGCGGCGTGCGGCGCTTCAGGATCATCGTGTAGACCACGACGTAGTAGAAGATCGCGAAGACCGACAGCACCGCGGACAGCGGGTTGACCAGCAGGGCGAACCACGCGGTGGAGACGGCCCCGAGCGCCCAGGCGAACACCAGGGCCTGGCGGGGGGTGAGGACGCCGGTGACCAGGGGACGCCGCTCGGTGCGCTGCATCAGCGCGTCGATGTCGCGGTCGATGTACATGTTGAACGCGTTGGCGCTGCCCGCGGACAGGTAACCGGCGAACACCACGGACAGGATCAGCCAGCCGTTGGGCACACCGTCCTGGGCCAGGAACATCACCGGGACGGTGCTGACGAGCAACAGTTCGATGATGCGCGGTTTGGTGAGGGCGACGTACGCCCCGATTCGCGTCCCCACGGAGGTGTGGACCGTCGGTGGAACCTGTCCAGCGTCCTGCGGGCGACCGGGGTTTGTCCCCGTGCTCCCGCCGGGTCGGGATTCGACGGCTGTCACGAACACCCCATCATGCGCGGATTCGACCGGTCGGGCCGCGTGCGTCGTCCCGTACGGGAGTCGCGGACACCGGTTCTCATCGACTAGAAATTTCGGCAACGGGTGGATCCGGAAGCGGACCCACTACCAGCAAACTGTAGTCCCTCGCCAGGGGACGGACGTTGCAGGGGGCCGGTCCGCTGGGCCGTCGGTGGTGCCCCACTCGTGTGCCGGGCGTGTGCCGTGCGCGCAAAGGGGTAATCGCGGGTCGGCGCCGCGACAGGCGGTGCCGGTCCTGAAGCACCGCCTGCCGGGTCCGCGACCGCGCCGGGAATCCAGCCGTCGTCCCGCTCGTTGTCCTGAACGCGTGCGCGGTCCGGCCCACCGGTAGGGTCGGAGGCGTGCCAGACGAGCCGGAAGCGGGTGGTGATTCCCGTCGCCGTCCCCGCATTCTCCGGCCGTGAACCCGGAATGACCCCGGAAGGAGCCCTGACAAGGGTGAGCACCACGCCGACCACCGACACCAGCACTCTGGAGTGGACGGACCTTGACACCAAGGCCGTAGACACACTCCGCGTCCTCGCGATGGACGCCGTTCAGAAGGTCGGCAACGGCCACCCTGGAACGGCGATGAGCCTCGCGCCTGCCGCATACCTGATCTGGCAGAAGTTCCTGCGGCACGACCCGACGGACGCGGACTGGTCCGGCCGGGACCGCTTCGTACTGTCCCCCGGGCACACCAGCCTGACGCTGTACTCGCAGCTCTACCTGTCGGGCTACGGCCTGACACTGGACGACCTGAAGTCGTTCCGGACGTGGGGCTCGCGCACTCCGGGCCACCCGGAGCACGGCCACACCACCGGCGTCGAGACGACGACTGGCCCGCTGGGCCAGGGTGTCGCCAACGCGGTGGGCATGGCCATGGCCGCCCGCTACGAGCGCGGCCTGTTCGACCCGGAGGCCGCTGCCGGGCAGTCGCCGTTCGACCACCACATCTGGGCGATCGTGTCCGACGGTGACCTGGAGGAGGGTGTCTCGGCTGAGGCGTCGTCCCTCGCGGGCCACCAGAAGCTCGGCAACCTGATCTGTGTGTACGACGACAACCACATCTCGATCGAGGGCGACACGCAGACCGCGTTCTCCGAGGACGTCCTGGGCCGCTACGCCGCGTACGGCTGGCACACCCTGCGCGTCGAGCCCAGGGCCGACGGCAACATCGACGTCGAGGCACTGCACGCCGCGCTCGCCGCGGGCCGGGCCGAGACCGGCCGCCCGACGATGATCGCGATGCGCACCATCATCGCGTGGCCCGCGCCGAACGCGCAGAACACCGGCAAGTCGCACGGTTCGGCGCTCGGCGCCGAGGAGGTCGCCGCGACGAAGACGATCCTGGGCTTCGACCCGGAGAAGCACTTCGACGTCGCCGACGACACTCTCGCGCACGCCCGCAAGGTCGTCGACCGCGGCCGGGACGCGCACGCCGCGTGGGACAAGGCGTACGACGTCTGGGCCCAGGCGAACCCCGGGCGCGCCGCCGAGCACGCCCGGATCGCCAAGCGGCAGCTGCCCGACGGCTGGGAGAAGTCCATCCCGGTCTTCGAGGCCGGCAAGATGGCCACGCGCAAGGCGTCCGGCAAGATCCTGCAGGCCCTCGGCCCGGTCATCCCGGAGCTGTGGGGCGGTTCGGCCGACCTGGCCGAGTCGAACCTGACGACCATCGACGAGGCCTCGTCGTTCCTTCCGGTCGGCAACCACCTTCCGGGCGCGAACCCGTACGGCCGCACGATCCACTTCGGCATCCGCGAGCACGCCATGGGTTCGACCATGAACGGCATCGCGCTGCACGGCGGCACCCGCGTGTTCGGCGGCACCTTCCTGGTGTTCTCCGACTACATGCGCCCGGCCGTCCGGCTCGCCGCGCTGATGGGTCTGCCGACCACGTACGTGTGGACGCACGACTCCATCGGCCTGGGCGAGGACGGCCCGACGCACCAGCCGGTCGAGCACATCGCCGCGCTGCGCGCCATCCCGGGCCTGGACGTCGTCCGCCCGGCGGACGCCAACGAGACCGCCGTCGCCTGGCGCACGGTGCTCGAGCGCACCGACCGCCCGCACGGCCTGCTGCTGACCCGTCAGGACGTCCCGACGTTCGACCGTACGGTCTACGGCCCGGCCGAGGGCACCGCCCGCGGCGGCTATGTGCTCGCCGAGGCGTCCACCGGCACGCCGGAGCTCATCCTCGTCGGCACCGGCTCCGAGGTGCAGATCGCGGTCGCCGCCCGTGAGGTGCTGGAAGCCGAAGGCATCCCCACCCGCGTGGTGTCGCTGCCGTGCGTCGAGTGGTTCAACGACCAGGAGCAGTCCTACCGCGACGAGGTCTTCCCGCCGTCGGTCAGGGCGCGCGTGTCGGTCGAGGCCGGCATCGCCCTGGGCTGGCGCGAGATCGTCGGCGACAACGGCCGGATCGTGTCGCTGGACCACTACGGCGCGTCGGCCGACTACCAGGTCCTGTACGCCGAGTTCGGGCTGACCCGGGAAGCCGTCGTCCTGGCGGCCCGGGAATCCCTCGCCGCCGCCCGTACCTGACACACCGAGGAGTTAAGAAGGCTATGAGCGAGAACCTGAAGAAGCTCTCCGCCGCGGGTGTGGCCGTCTGGCTCGACGACCTCAGCCGTGAGCGGCTCGACACCGGCAACCTGCAGGAACTGATCGACACCAAGTCGGTCGTCGGTGTCACCACCAACCCGTCGATCTTCCAGGCCGCCATCACCAAGGGCCACGGATACGACGCGCAGGTGCGCGACCTCGCGGTCCGCGGGGTCACCGTCGAGGAAGCCGTACGGATGATCACCGTGGCGGACGTCCGCCGCGCGTGCGACGTCATGCGCCCGGTGTTCGACAAGTCGGACGGCACGGACGGCCGCGTCTCCATCGAGGTGGACCCCCGCCTCGCCCACAAGACCGAGCCGACCGTGGCCGAGGCCCGCCAGCTCGCCTGGCTGGTGGACCGCCCCAACACGCTCATCAAGATCCCGGCGACGAAGGCCGGCCTGCCGGCGATCGCCACCGTGACCGGCGAGGGCATCAGCGTCAACGTCACGCTGATCTTCTCCCTGGAGCGCTACAAGGCCGTCATGGACGCCTACCTGACCGGTCTTGAGACCGTGCAGGCGGCCGGTGGCGACCTGTCGGAGATCGAGTCGGTCGCGTCCTTCTTCGTGTCCCGGGTGGACACCGAGATCGACAAGCGGCTCGACAAGATCGGCACGGACGCCGCGAAGGCGCTGCGCGGCAAGGCCGCCGTGGCCAACGCCCGCCTGGCCTACGAGGCGTTCGAAGAAGTCACCGCGTCGGACCGCTGGAAGGCCCTGGCCGCCGCCGGTGCGAACCCGCAGCGTCCGCTGTGGGCGTCGACCGGCGTCAAGGACCCGGCGTACAAGGACACCCTTTACGTCGACGACCTCGTCGTCGCCGGCACGGTGAACACCATGCCGGAGGCCACGCTGAACGCGGTCGCCGACCACGGTCAGATCACCGGTGACACGATCCGGGGCACCTACGACCAGGCGCGGGCCGACCTGGCCGCGCTTGAGGCTGTCGGAATCTCGTACGACGACGTCGTCCAGCTCCTCGAGGACGAGGGCGTGTCGAAGTTCGAGTCCGCGTGGAACGACCTGCTCTCCTCCGTGCAGGGTGAGCTGGACAAGCTCCGCAAGGCTTAATCCCGTGGGAGGCTGGGCGGGTCCCCTCGTAGAGTGGGCCCGCCCGGTTCCACCCCGTACGACCGGCTGTCTCCCTCGACAGACGTAACGGTCAGACCGCGGTTAGAAGGTCTGGCCATGCCACCCGGCATAAAACACGCAATCAGGGCATGATTTTCAGCGACTCCCAATCCACTCATTTTTGGAGGGCTGAGCGCCCGTGGCTAACGCAAGCGAAGCGCGCGTATCCACCGGCGGCGTGGAGGTCACCGTGTCCGGTGATCTCGTCCAGGCCGCAGGTGTCACCGAAGTCGTCACCACCAATGTCAACGAGAAGGTCCCCTCCCGGCTCGCTGCCTCCGACGCGTCCCTGTGGGGGCACGACGCCGAACCCGAGGCGTCGGTCCGCCTCGGCTGGGCCGATCTCCCCAAAACATCCCGGGCACTGCTGCCGCAGCTCACCGAACTGCGTGAACGCGTGCGGTCGGCCGGTCTCACCCATGTGGTCCTGGGCGGGATGGGCGGTTCCTCGCTCGCCCCCGAGGTCATCGCGGCGACGTACAACGTCGAGCTGACCGTGCTGGACACCACCGACCCGCAGCAGGTCGCCGAAGTCCTCGGCGACCGCCTCGAACAGACCGTCGTGGTCATCTCGTCCAAGTCCGGCGGCACCGCCGAGACCGACGCACACCGCCGCGCGTTCGAGATGGCGTTCCACGACGCCGGACTGACGAACAGTGACATCGCCGAGCGCATCGTGGTCGTCACCGATCCGGGTTCGCCGCTTGAGCGCACCGCGCGCAGTGCCGGTTACACCGTCGTCCTGGCCGACCCGAACGTCGGCGGGCGCTATTCCGCGCTGACCGCGTTCGGCCTGGTCCCCTCGGCGCTCGCGGGTGTCGACGTGGTGCGGCTGCTCGACGACGCAGCGGCGCTCATGCCGTCGCTGGCCGGGGCCGAGGACAACCCGGGTCTGCTCCTGGGCGCCGCGATGGGCGCCGCCGCCCTGGCTGGCCGCGACAAACTCGTCATCGCCGACGGTGGGTCAGGCATCCCCGGGTTCGGTGACTGGGCGGAGCAGTTGATCGCCGAGTCCACCGGTAAGGAGGGCAAGGGCGCCCTGCCCGTCGTCGTCGAGGGTCAGGACGCGCACGGCTTCACCGACGCGGGTCCGGACGCCGTACGCGTGGTCATCGGGTCGGGTTCCGCCGACATCGTGGTCTCCGGGCCGCTGGGCGCGCAGTTCCTGCTGTGGGAGTACGCCACCGCGGTGGCCTGCAAGGTCCTCGGCATCAACCCGTTCGACCAGCCCAACGTCCAGGAGGCGAAGGACAGTACGGTCGCGATCCTGGACGCCGCCGGCGACGGGCCGCTGGACGAGCCCGCCCCCGCGTTCACCGACGGGGCCGTCGAGGTCTACGGCGACGCCGCCCTCCTGGGCGGGGCCACCGACCTCAAGGGTGCCCTGCACGCACTGCTCGGCGCGCTGCCGGAGCACGGCTACGTGGCGGTCATGGCGTACCTCGACCGGTTCGCCGACGCGTCGGCCGCCGTGGTGCGCTCCGAGCTCGCGCGGGCCCTGCACAGGACACACAACCAGGTCACCTTCGGCTGGGGTCCGCGCTTCCTGCACTCCACCGGCCAGTTCCACAAGGGCGGCCCGCACATCGGGGTCTTCCTGCAGCTCACCGGCGTGACCGAGGACGACCTGGACGTCCCCGGCAAGCCGTACACCTTCGGCAAGCTCCAACTGGCGCAGGCGCTCGGCGACTTCTCCGCGCTGACGTCGCGGAACCTGCCGGCGCTGCGACTGCACCTGACGGACCGTCCGGCGGGTGTGCGGCAACTGCTCGCCGCCGCGCGGGCCGTCGACCCCGAGAACACCAAAATCAGGACTGGTTCCACAACAAAGGATCTGGAGGCCGGTGCATGACGGCGCCCACGTGGCCCGACAATCCGCTGCGCGACCCGCAGGACCGCCGGCTGCCCAGGATCGCGGGGCCCTGCGGCCTGGTGATCTTCGGGGTGACCGGCGACCTGTCGCGCAAGAAGCTGATGCCGGCGGTGTACGACCTGGCCAACCGCGGTCTCCTGCCGCCCGGTTTCGCGCTGGTGGGCTTCGCCCGCCGCGACTGGGAGCAGCAGGACTTCGCCCAGGAGGTGTACGAGGCCGTCAAGGCCCACGCGCGCACCCCCTTCCGGGAAGAGGTCTGGCGGCAGCTGTCCGAGGGCTTCCGCTTCGTCGCCGGCGACTTCGACGACGACAAGGCCTTCGAGGAACTCCAGCGCACCGTCAAGGAGCTGGAGGAGAAGCAGGGCACGCAGGGGAACATGGCGTTCTACCTGTCGGTGCCGCCGCGCTTCTTCCCGACGGTCGTCAAGCAGCTCAAGGACCACGGCCTGGCCGAGGCGCCCAACGCGGACTCCTGGCGGCGGGCCGTCATCGAGAAGCCGTTCGGCCACGACCTGGAGTCGGCCCGTGAGCTGAACCGGGTCGTCGACGATGTGTTCCCGCCCGAGGCGGTCTTCAGGATCGACCACTACCTCGGCAAGGAGACGGTCCAGAACATCCTGGCGCTGCGCTTCGCGAACACCATGTTCGAGCCGTTGTGGAACCGGTCGTACGTCGACCACGTGCAGATCACCATGGCCGAGGACATCGGCATCGGCGGCCGGGCCGGCTACTACGACGGCATCGGTTCGGCGCGCGACGTCATCCAGAACCACCTGCTCCAGCTGCTCGCGCTGACCGCGATGGAGGAGCCGGTGTCGTTCGCCGCCGAGTCCCTGGTCGCCGAGAAGCTGAAGGTGCTGTCTTCGGTCAAACTGCCCGAGGACCTGGGGCGCGACACCGTGCGCGGCCAGTACACCTCCGGGTGGCAGGGCGGCGAGGAAGTGCGCGGCTACCTGGAGGAGGACGGCATCCCCGCCGACTCCAGGACCGACACGTACTCCGCGATCACCCTGGGCATCGACAACCGGCGCTGGGCCGGCGTGCCGTTCTACCTGCGGGCGGGCAAGCGCCTGGGCCGCCGGGTGACCGAGATCGCCGTGGTGTTCCAGCGCGCGCCCTACCTGCCCTTCGACGCGACCGCGACCGAGGAGCTGGGGCAGAACGCCCTGGTCATCCGGGTACAGCCGGACGAAGGGATCACCGTACGGTTCGGCTCGAAGGTGCCGGGCAGCTCGATGGAGGTCCGGGACGTCAACATGGACTTCGCCTACGGGCAGTCCTTCACCGAGTCCTCCCCCGAGGCGTACGAACGGCTCATCCTCGACGTACTGCTCGGCGACGCGCCGCTGTTCCCGCGCTACGAGGAGGTGGAGGAGTCGTGGAAGATCCTCGACCCGATCGAGGCGCACTGGACCGCGCACGGCACCCCGGAGCCGTACACCTCCGGCACGTGGGGCCCCCCGGCCGCTGACGAAATGCTCGCAAGGACCGGACGGAGCTGGCGCCGCCCATGATGATCGATCTGACCGACACCAAGTCCAGCAAGATCAACGCTGCGCTGGTCCAGGCCCGCCGGAAGATGGGCTCCCCCACCCTGGGGATGGTCCTGACGCTGGTCGTCGTGACCGACGAGACCCACCAGTACGACGCGATGAAGGCGGCCGTCCAGGCCTCCCTCGAACACCCGTCGCGCATCCTGGTGGTCATCCCGCGGCACAGCGGCGAGGGCATCGACCCGCGCCTGGACGCCGAAGTCCGCGTCGGCGAGAGCAACGGCGTGGGCGAGACCGTGCTGCTCCGGCTGCACGGCGAGCTTTCCCTGCACCCCGAGGCCGTCGTGCTGCCCCTCCTGCTGCCCGACGCGCCCGTCGTCGTGTGGTGGCCCGGCAGCGGCCCCGAAGTGCCCGGCAAGGACCCGCTGGGCGCCCTGGCGCAGCGCAGGATCACCGACATGGTGTCCCCGCCGCGCCGCGCCGACGCCATCGCGGTGGCCGCCGCGGGCTACACCCCCGGTGACACCGACCTGGCGTGGACCCGCAGCACCCCGTGGCGCAGTCTCCTGGCCGCCGCGCTCGACCAGCGCTACAGCACCATCACCGGCGCCGAGGTCGAGGCCAAGCCGGGCAACCCGACGGCCGAGCTGACCGCCCTGTGGCTGACCGACCGCCTCGACGTGCCGGTGCGCCGGACCGTCTCCGAGGGTCCTGGCATGACTTCGGTACGGATCACCACACACGACGGCGACATCATCATTTCGCGCCCCGACGCGATGCTGGCGACGTACTCCGTACCGGGGCAGCCCGACCGCACGGTCGCGCTGCGCCGCCGGGGCACGCCGGACCTGCTCGCCGAGGAACTGCGCCGCCTGGACCCGGACGACATCTACGAAGCGGTGCTCACCCGGGCCGCCAAGGAGTCCGACCAGTTTGAGGAGTTCGCGTCGAACGCGGTGCAGACGCGGGCGGAGCGGCAGAACGTCGTGTCCGCGGCGCCGTCCACGCACGCACCGCGGCCATTTGTGGACCAGCCCGTGGTGGAGGAGCCGGAGCCGGTGGCGGAACAGCCGGCGGCGAAGGCTGTGGCGACCAAGGCTCCGGTGGCCAAGAGGGCCACCGCCACCAGGGCGGCTGGATCCCGTACGGCACCGGTCAAGGCTCCCGCGGCGAAGGCCGCGGGCACCGCGAAGGCTCCGGCAAAGGCGGCCCGGGCGAAGCCGGCGGCGGCCGGGGCCGGGTCGGCGAAATCCGCCACCGCCGGAGCCAAGCCCGCCAAGGCGGCGAAACCGGCCAAGAACGGCAAGGCCGCCAAGGCTGTCAAGGGCGCGAAGTCCAAGGGTTCCGGCGCGTGACCCGGGAGCCGGGCGTGCTCGTGCACGCTACGACGCAGGAGGTCGCCCAGGCCGCCGCCGACCGTCTGGTGGTCACCCTCGCGCAGGCGCAGGCCGATCGGGGAAGTGCCCACGTGGTGCTGACGGGTGGACGCAACGGCAACGCGCTGCTTCGCACGCTCGGCACCGGGACGGGCCGCAACACGATCGACTGGTCGCGGCTGCACATCTGGTGGGGCGACGAGCGTTTCCTGCCGTCCGGTGACCCGGACCGCAACGAGACGCAGGCCAGGGAGGCGGTGCTCGACGGGCTGCCGCTGAACCCGGAGCTGGTGCACGCGATGCCGGCTTCGGACGGCCCCGACGGGGCCGACGTGGAGGCGGCGGCCCGCCGCTACGCGACCGAACTGGCCAAGGCCGCCGGGGAGTTCACCCCGTCGCAGCGCGGCGGTGTCGAAGTCCCGGTGTTCGACGTGGCGTTGTTCGGCGTCGGCCCTGACACTCACGTGGCCTCACTGTTCCCCGAGCTGGCGGCCGTCCGGGAGACCGGGCGGACGGTGGTGGGTGTGCACAACGCGCCCAAGCCGCCGCCGACCCGGATCACCCTGACCCTGCCGGCGATCCGCACCGCCGCGCAGGTGTGGCTCCTGGCCGCCGGGGCCGACAAGGCCCAGGCCGTACGGCTCGGCCTCGAAGGCGGCGGCGAGGTTCAGGTCCCCGCCGCCGGGGCGTACGGGCAGCGCGGCACGCTGTGGCTGCTGGACAAGGCCGCGTCGGCGCAGTTGCCGCCGGGGCTGAACAGGATCGCCTCACCGTAGGTGACGTGCAGTCATGAACCGGACCCGGCCTGCCCCGTGCGGGGGCCGGCCGGGTCCGGTCTTTTCCGGGCGGAGCCCGGCAGCCGCGGCAAGCCGTAGGGGACGAGGCCCTCCGCCGGGTTCGCGCAGGGCCAGACCCCTGGCGCGGTCCACGGCCGCATGCGGAGCGCGCGCCAGGTTGGCCGGTTCCGT
Source organism: Kitasatospora sp. UYEF31 (assembly GCF_057291755.1). NCBI lineage: Bacteria > Bacillati > Actinomycetota > Actinomycetes > Kitasatosporales > Streptomycetaceae > Kitasatospora > Kitasatospora sp. UYEF31. Next base: position 127,083 of record NZ_JBXAWK010000011.1, on the reverse strand, counting down.
GCGTGTCCCGTCACACAGGTGCGCCGGGCGCGGTAGCGTCCCAGCGGTGACACCCGGTCGGAGTAACCGACAGGCCACAACATCACGGTGATGGACAGGACAACGGGATCGGCGCGGGGCGGGGTGGGGAAGGTTGCTCTTCCGATGGCACCGGCGGCATGAACGCCACCTGCGCGATTTCCGGCGCAGAAACGGCGTAGCCGTGCCCGGTGGGGGTATGGACGGCCCGACACTCCCGGCGGCGTACGCCGACGCGGGGGGCGCAGGAGCACCGCAGCGGGAGCACTCACCGGCCCCGTACGCACCCGACGGTGCCTTGGACCGGCCAGGGGAACCGTCCGGCACCGCACAGGAGACACCGGCTCCCGACGGGAGCCGCCCCGAGGAGGTCCCCATCGAGCCCGCATACGCACTGCCCGCGTACTCCACTACGTCCGCAGTGCCCGCACCACGCCAGGCCCCCGCCGCCGAATCGGCTTCCCCGGCAGACCGGCCGCACCACGGCCCCGAGGCCGCGTCCCGGGCGGCGATGCTGGTGGCCAGGGCCCGGCAGCTCTCGGCGCAGGGCCGCGACGAGGACGCCGCAGCCCCGGCCAGAGCCGCTGTACGCATCCTCGGCGGTCTCGCCGATGTGCAGCCCGACGTCTTCGGCGGAGCGCTGGTCGAGGCGCTGTCCCAGCTCGCCGCCGTGCTGTCCCGGTGCGGCCTCGCGCCGGACGCGGTGCGGATCGCCGACAACGCGCTGCGCCGCGCCCGCCGCCTCGCCGCCGCCGACCACGTGCGGCACCGGCCGCTGCTCGCGGTGACCCTGCGGGAGACCGGCGCGCGGTCGGCCGACGTCGGTGAGGACGAGCGCGCGCTCACCCTCGTCAGGGAGTCGGTGCAGGTGCACCGTTCGCTGGCGTCCCGGGCACCGCAGCTGTACCGGCTCGGCCTGGCGGGCGCGCTCGACGACTGCGCGGGCCGGCTCGCCGCCTTCGGCCGGACCGAGGAGTCCCTGGCCGCGTTCACTGAGGCGGAGCGGCTGCTCGGCGCCGCCCGCCCGGCCCACGACTCGCTGCCGGGTGTGCTGCTGCGGCACGCCACCGTGCTGACCCGCCTGGGGCGGGCCATCGAGGCCGCCGAGACCGCCCGCCGGGCGGTGCGGCTGCGCCGCGAGGCCATGGAGCGGTCTGACGGCAACGCCACCCAGGACGCCCTGGCCGGCGTCCTCCAGGCGTACGGAGTGCTCCTGGGCGGTGCGGGGCGGCGGGCTGACGCGGTCGAAGCCCTCGAAGAGGCCGTGCGGCTGCGGGCCCGGCGGCTGCGGGCCGATCCGGCGCAGGCCAAACGGCCCGAAGTGGCGATGACCTACGCGCTGTACGGAACGGTCCTGGTGGCCGCCGGGCGGCCGGCGGACGCGGTCCCGGCGCTGGCCGCCGCGCTGCGCGCCGGTGCCGCGATCGGGTACGACCGGGCGACCGGCCTGGCCTCCGACGCCCTGGAGCGGGCGCTGCGGACCGACCCGGACGGTGTCCGGCACCGGTGGACCGCCGCGACCGGGGAGGATTTCCCCGCGTGGTTGGAGCGCCGGCTGCTGCCCGCGCAGGTCACCCGGTCACCGCAGGCCTCCTGGACCCCGCAGCCCACCCGCGCGCCCGGAGCCCCCGCCGGGCCCCGGCGCCCCGACGCGCTGTCCTCGGCGGCCGCGGCGGCGGCAGCCGGGATGGGCGGTGCCCCTGTGCGCCGGCCCCGGTCACTGCCCGCCGGTCAGTAGGAGCGGAGCGGCGGCCCGGCGCCGCCGGTCGGGAACGGTCGTTCCGGCGTCGGCCGGTCACGCCTCCTTCTGCTCCGGGGGAACAGCCAGGTCCGAAGGGACAGCGCTGCCCGCGGCGGCGGTCCGGCGGCGGCGGGACAGCCACCACGCGCCTCCCCCGACCACGGCGACGCCGACGGCTGACCCCGCGTACGTCCCGGGGCCGCCGAAACCGGCGGCCGACGCCGCAGTGTGGGACGTCACGTTGTCAATGTCCGTGGAACACACCACCGGCGTCGTGTCGGCCGTACGGCGCGCGCACGCCATGCTCACGATGCCGCGCCCGGCCGGCAGCCCGGCGAGTTTCACCGTGAGGGTCCGGACGGCCTCCTGCCCCGCGGGCACGTCCACCGACCAGACCACCTGTCCGGTCGCGTCGGTCCTTCCCCCGTCGGAGGCCCCGGCCACGGTCGCCCCGCCCGGCAGGGACTGGCTCAGCACCAGACCGCGGTGTTCGACGGCGTCGAAGTTGCGCAGCTTGGCGGTGTAGGTGTGCTCCGTACCGGCTTCGGCTTTTTCCGTGTTGTCGTCCACTTTGACGGAGAGTGCCGGGCGCGGGTCCTCCGCCGGGGCCGCGTGCGCGGCGGTGCCGGTGCCGAGGGCCACGGCGGCGGCCAGGGTGAGCAGGGCGGTGGCGGTGGTGCGTCCGACGGGGTGCATGCCGTACTCCTGATTCGAAGGACACGGGTTCTGTGTCCCCGACAGGATCATCGAAGTGCCGTAAAAATTCAGACATTTAGCGCATATGACATGGAAAGTTCGCCCGCACGGATGTCGTGCGGCACAGAGGACGAGCACGGGAACGCTGAAGGGCGCGACCACTGATGTGGTCGCGCCCTCCAGGTCACACTCTGCTCTACACCGTCAGATCTCGCCTCGGAGCTTGGCGAGCGCCTCAGCGAGGATCGCCTCGCCGTCGGCGTCGCTGCGCCGCTCACGGACATAGGCCAGGTGCGTCTTGTACGGTTCCGTACGAGGCGCCGCCGGCGGGCAGTCCTTGTCCTGTCCGGCCGGGAGCCCGCAGCGCGGGCAGTCCCAGGTCTCCGGGATCTGTGCGTCGGACGCGAAGCTCGGCTGGGTCTGGTGGTGGTTCGCACACCAGAAGGAGACCCGCAGTCGCGGAGCCGCCTCGCCGCGCTCGGCCTCCCCCATCGGACCGGCGCCGACGCGGCTCCCACGGATGGCGTTGCCACTTGCCACGGTTGTGCACTCCCCTGTATTCGGTGCTGCGTTATAGCGCCTGGGCGCCCCCGTTGCGCGGTAAGGCGTCCAGTGTACGTCCACCCGAGGTAGGGGTGAACGCTGCTCACATTTTTTCGCGGAGCCACACTCCGCGCGGTTCGTCCGTATCCCACGGACCGCTTGGGGCGTGGCATCCACTGTGCGCCTTGTTTTCCCGACGATACGTCAGGAAGCGGTCAGTTGCTGCCCTTCATGAGCAGCCCGAGGATCACAATGGTGACGAACCAGAGGATACCGACCACCTGAGTGATGCGGTCGAGGTTCTTCTCCACGACGGAGGAACCGCCCAGGTTCGAGGACATGCCGCCGCCGAACATGTCGGAGAGGCCACCGCCCTTCCCCTTGTGCAACAGCACGAGCAGAATCATGAGCAGGCTGAAGACGATCAGAGCGATCGAGAAACCGGTGACCACGGCCGGGCCCAACTCCTTCAGAGAAACACGCGGGGGCCAGGATCGTTCCTGGCCCCCGACAGGGTACTCGGGTTTCACCGGGAACTCCGTACCCGATTCGTACGAAGATCCCGGACGGGCACGCACGGCGAGGGCCGCGCGGCGTGCCCGGGCGCGGAGCGGGAGCCCTCAGCGCTTGGAGCCCGCGGCCTCAGCGCTTGGAGCCCGCAGCCTCAGCAGAAACAGCCTGGTCGCGGTAGCGCACCAGCTTGGCGAACTCCTGGGCCTCCAGGCTCGCGCCGCCGACGAGCGCGCCGTCGACGTCGGTCTGGGACATGATCCCGGCCACGTTCGAGGACTTGACCGAGCCGCCGTACAGGACCCGCACCTTGTCGGCGAGCTCCTGGTCGTACAGCTTCGCCAGTTCGCCGCGCAGGGCCGAGCAGACCTCCTGGGCGTCCTCGGGGGTGGCGGTCTCGCCGGTCCCGATGGCCCACACCGGCTCGTAGGCGACGACGACGGTCGCGGCCTGCGCGGCGGTGACGCCCTTGAGCGCGCCACTGAGCTGGGTGAGGCAGTGCGCGACCTGCTCGCCGGCCTTGCGCACGCTGAGGGCCTCGCCGACGCACAGGATCGGCGTGAGGTTGTTCGCGTACGCCGCCTTGACCTTGGCGTTCACGACCTCGTCGGTCTCGTTGTGGTAGTGCCGGCGCTCGGAGTGCCCGATCGTGACGTACGTGCACTTGAGCTTGGCGAGCATGGTGCCGGAGATCTCACCGGTGTACGCGCCGGACGTGTGCTGGGAGACGTCCTGGGCGCCGTACGCGATGCGCAGCCTGTCGCCGTCGACCAGGGTCTGCACCGAGCGCAGGTCGGTGAACGGCGGCAGGACGGCCACCTCGACCTTGTCGAAGTCCTTGTCGTCCAGGGCGAAGGCGAGCTTCTGCACCAAGGCGATGGCCTCAAGGTGGTTGAGGTTCATCTTCCAGTTGCCGGCCATGAGCGGCATGCGCCCGTTGGCCGGCGGCTGGGGGTTCGGGTGTGACTTGGCTTTGAGGATCGACACGGTTCAGGACTCCAGTGCTTCGAGGCCGGGCAGGGTCTTGCCTTCGAGGTACTCCAGGCTCGCGCCGCCGCCGGTGGAGATGTGGCCGAACGCGTTTTCGTCGAAGCCGAGGGTGCGCACGGCCGCGGCCGAGTCGCCGCCGCCGACGACGGTGAACGCGCCACTGTCGAGCAGGCCCTGGGCCACAGCGCGGGTGCCGTGGCTGTAGGGCTCCATCTCGAACACGCCCATGGGTCCGTTCCAGAAGACGGTCTTCGTCCCGGCGAGCTTCGCGGCGAACAGCTTCGCCGACTCGGGGCCGATGTCCAGGCCGAGGCGGTCGGCCGGGATCGCGTCGGCGGCGACCACGTCGTGCCGCGCGTCGGCCGCGAAGGCGGTGGCCGCCACGACGTCGACCGGCAGGATGAGCTCCACGCCCGCCGCTTCGGCCCGGCGCAGGTACTCGCGGCAGACGTCGGTCTGGTCGGCTTCGAGGAGCGACTTGCCGACCTCGTGGCCCTGGGCTGCGAGGAAGGTGAACACCATGCCGCCGCCGATGAGGATGCGGTCGGCCTTGCCGAGCAGGTTGTCGATGACGCCGAGCTTGTCGGAGACCTTCGAACCACCCAGGACGACAGCGTACGGACGTTCAACCTCGTCGGTGAGCTTCTTGAGCACGTCGAGCTCGGTCAGCACGAGGTTGCCGGCCGCGTGCGGCAGGCGCGCGGCGATGTCGTACACCGAGGCGTGCTTGCGGTGCACGGCGCCGAAGGCGTCGTCGACGTACAGGTCGGCGAGACCGGCGAGTTCGTCGGCGAAAGCGCCCCGTACGGCCGCGTCCTTGGACGTCTCGCCCGCGTTGAAGCGGACGTTCTCCAGGAGGGCGACCTGGCCGTCGGCCAGGCCCGCGACTGCATTGCGCGCGCTGTCGCCGACGGTGTCGACGGCGAACGCGACGGGCGCGCCGAGCAGTTCACCGAGGCGGACGCCGACCGGCTCCAGGGAGTACTTCAGGTCCGGTTCGCCGGTGGGGCGGCCTAGGTGCGCGGTGACGATCACCTTGGCGCCGCGCGCGGCGAGGGCCTTGATGGTGGGCACGGCGGCGCGGATGCGGCCGTCGTCGGTGATGCGCGCGCCGTCCAGCGGCACGTTCAGGTCGGAGCGCACGAGGACGCGCTTGCCGGCCACATCGAGATCGTCGATGTTCTTCATGTCTGTCTGCACCTTCGGGTACGGGAGGGCTGGGGCGCGGTACGAAGCAGGCCCGGACGACGGCGAGTCGTCCGGGCCTGTGTCATACGTACGTCAGAGCTGGCCGCCGACGTAGCCGACCAGGTCGACCAGACGGTTGGAGTAGCCCCACTCGTTGTCGTACCAGCCGACGACCTTGACCTGCGTGCCCTGGGCCAGGGTCAGCAGCGAGTCGAAGGTGCAGGACGACGGGTCCGTCACGATGTCCGAGGACACGATCGGGTCCGCGGTGTAGGTGAGGTAGCCCTTCAGCGAGCCCTCGGCGGCCTTGGCGAAAGCCGCGTTGACCTCGTCGCGGGTGACCTCGCGCTCGAGCTCGACGACCAGGTCGGTGACCGAACCGGTCGGCACCGGCACGCGCATGGCGATGCCGTCCAGCTTGCCCACCAGCTCCGGCAGCACCAGCGCGGTGGCCTTGGCCGCACCCGTGGAGGTCGGGATGATGTTCGTCGCGGCACCGCGCGCACGGCGCAGGTCCGAGTGCGGGTAGTCCAGGATGACCTGGTCGTTGGTGTACGCGTGGACCGTGGTCATCAGGCCCTTGACGACGCCGAAGTTGTCCAGGAGGACCTTCGCCATCGGCGCGACGCAGTTCGTCGTGCAGGACGCGTTCGAGATGATGGTGTGCGCCGCCGCGTCGTACTTCTCGTGGTTGACGCCCATCACGATCGTGATGTCCTCGCCCTTGGCGGGCGCGGAGATGATGACCTTCTTGGCGCCGGCCTCGATGTGCTTCTTCGCGTCCTCGGCCTTGGTGAAGAAGCCGGTGGACTCGATCACGATGTCGGCACCGAGCGCGGCCCACGGCAGCGCCGCCGGGTTGCGCTCGGCCATCGTCTTGAACGTCTTGCCGCCGACGGTGATGGTGTCGTCCGTGTGCGACACGTCCTGGCCCAGCCGGCCGAGGATGCTGTCGTACTTCAGCAAGTGGACGAGGGTCGCGTTGTCCGTCAGGTCGTTGACACCGACGATCTCGATATCCGCGCCTGAAGCCAGGATGGCGCGGAAGAAGTTGCGACCAATACGACCAAAACCATTGATGCCTACGCGGATCGTCACGAACCGGTCTCCTCTGCTACGACGAGAGTTGCCCTGAAATAAAAAACCAGATGCACAGACTCGGCTCCGCTGAGGGTGGCGGGCCGGATCCGGCCAGTACCGACCCTACCGTGACGGGTGGGGATCGAACACGCAGGCCCGGCGGCGGGTAGGCGTTCCTACCCCTGCGCCGGGCCTGGAAAACCGGAGACCACCGGGCAGTGGGAGCTGAACCGCTTGGTCATCGTGAAGCTGAAGAAACCGCCCAGCGCGATGAAGAACACGGATTTCACATCCATGGAGTCCTTCCACGCCTCGAACAGCAGGTTGTCCTGGAACATCACGTCGAACGGCACGCCGTAGTCGTGGTTGGCGCCGATCGCCATGCCGCCCATCTCGCCCAGGACGATCCCGAGCAGGCCGATCGGCACAGCGAGCACCGGGAGCAGCGGGTGCGGGCCGCTGACCTTGCCGATGGCCAGGCCGACGAGCGCGCCGAGGCCGATCGCGGCGTAGCCGATCTCCCAGCCGGTGTACCCCAGGACCAGGGCCCAGACGAGGGCGCCGGCCAGGGTGCCACCCAGACCTGCGGCGATGGCCAGGCCCACCCGGACGGGCGACTGCCGCGGCGGGGTGAAGTACCCGCCCGGACCCTGGGTCTGCGGCGGGCCGCCGAACGGACCGGGCTGCTGGCCGTAGGGCTGCTGCGGAAGCGGCGCTCCGTACGGCTGCTGGGGCTGCTGCGGCGGGGACTGCTGGCCGCCGAACGGGTTGCCGCCGGGCGCGTTGAAGCCGCTCATGTTGAATTTTCTCCGTGGGATTCCACTTGTCCCGCTCCGGTCGCGGGGACTGCGACGGCGGATGCGGGGCGCACCCTAAGCAGGAAGCGGAGCCCGACTCTAATGGCCCAGCGCTCCGGGGGACAGGGGGTTCGCCATCACGTGTCAGTGGTCGCCCAAGCCCCACTGGACGTACTGAATCCCCCGGCGGGCCGGAGCCCGCCGGGGGATCACCGTACGGAATTCCCCTCAGGTCAGCCGAACAGGTGCTTCACCACACGGCCCATGACCGCGTCGCGGTCGGCCGGGGTCGCCAGCTGCTCCAGGCCGAAGCCCACGAGCACGGTGTCCTTGGTGGTGATGATCGAGCTGCCGAAGATCGACGTGCTGTGCAGGAAGCTGCCCGAGGAGTGGTCCCCGGCCGGCGCGGGGGCGATCGCCCACGCGCCGAGGCCGTTCTCGAAGCCCTCGGCCTCAAGCACGCCCTTGTTCGTCACGACCTTGGTGTCGTCGACGAACAGGCCGTCGCCGCCCGTGCCCGGGTCGGACACATAGGAGAAGGTGACCTCCACCTTCTTGCCCGCGTACTTCGACAGGTCGAACGCGACGTTCTTCCAGCCGCCCGAGCTGCCGTTGAAGACGTTCCAGTCGCCGCTGGTGCCCTTCGGCAGGCAGGTCTCACCGTTCGTCAGGTAGTGGCCCAGGAACGGGTGGTCCTGGTTGACCGTGTAGCCGCAGTCGGCCGGGAGACCCTGGGTGGTGCCGCCGTTCAGGTCCGGCAGGGTCGTCCAGTCCTCCGCGCCGACGGTGTGCGCCTCCAGCATCGCGAAGTCGTACTCCGCCTCGGTGTCGTAGGACAGCTGCGCGGTGAGCTTGGCCGCGTCCGCCGCCGTGACGTTGGTCAGGTCGATCGTGCGGGTGAGCCGGTAGTACGCCTCGTCCACGTGCGGACCCGCGACGTACCTGGCGCCCTCGACCGGGGCCAGCGGGCCGCTGAGCGACCCGGTGTAGCCGGCCCCGCTCTGCGACGCGAACTGCGGGAACCTGTCCGCCGGGAGGACCGTGCTGGTGGTCAGGAACCCGCCGGCCTCGTCCACCTTGTTCGACGCGGTGCCGGGCAGTTTCGCGTTGACGCCGTCGAACGGCGGCTGCGCGCCGGTGACGCCGGTGACGCCGTTCAGCGAGCTGCGGCTGTACGCGCCGAGCCAGTACTGGCTGAAGTCGTCCGACAGGATCAGGCAGGAGCCGGTGAAGTCCGAGGCCGTGACCACACACGGCTTCTCCGGGGCGCCGTTGAGCCCGTAGTAGACGCCGCCGCCGTTCGCCCCGCGCAGCGGGCCGAAGTAGCCGGCGGTCTCACCGGCGTACATGAGCTTGCCGCCCTCGTTGAGGTAGTCGCGGACGGCGATCGTCGTCCACTGCTCACGGTCGGCGACCTGGCTGTCCTTGAAGGTGCGGCCCGGGTTGCTGCCCGTCGGCGCCTTCACCAGCTCGTCCTCGGGGGCCTGGGTGAACCGGTTGTCACCGAGGTACCAGAACACACCCTTGAAGTGCGACAGCACGCCCAGGTGGTGCGGGACGCCCTGGGTGTCCATGTTCCACACGGCGGACTTGACGCCGGCGGCCTTCAGTGAATCGACGTACTGCTGTGCGTACTTCGGGCCGTTCGTCCCCGCCGGGTAGACCGGGTTGACGCCCTTGACGTCCTCGTCGGCGATGACGAGCGCCTTGGCGTCCTTGTCGATGCCGGTGGCGACGGTGAACGTGAAGCGGTCCGACTCGACCTTGCCGTGGCCGGGCTGCTTGCCGCTGAACCACACCTCGACCTTGTCGCCGGGCTGGAGGTTCTCGACGCGCCCGCGGTACTCGGAGTACCAGTTGGTGCCGTCCTTGCCGTACTTCTGGCCGCCGCGCCATTCCCGTACGCCGTCGGTCTTGGCCTTCTTGCCGTTGACCGAGTAGTTGACCTTCAGGTCCTTCGTGCGGCGCTGCGCGATGACCGCGACCTCCTGGAAGTCGCCCTTCGACGCGTAGGAGACCGGGAACGCGTCAGCCTTCAGCACCGGGGCCTTCAGGCCCAGCGAGGAAACCGGTTCGTCCGGCTGCTGGGTCGACTTGGCGACCGACAACGCGAACGCGACGTTGTTCTTGTACTCCCGCTGGATCAGCTTCTCGTCGTCCGGGAAGCCGAAGATCGTGGCGACCTCCGAGGTGCAGTCCTTCGGGTCCCAGCGGTCGTTCGGGTCCCAGTTCGACGCGGTCTCACAGGTCGACATCTCCGGAGTGAACGACAGCGTCTCGGAGACGTTGTCCGCCCACCCGTCGGTGTCGCCGTTGGTGGTGTAGAGCTCAGCTGAGAGGTCCGGGTCGTAGGCCGGGACCGCCGGGTTGGCGTCGTCGCCGGCCAGGGCCTCCATGATGGTGTCGTCCGGCGACTGCGTCGCCACCTGCCAGCCGACACCGTGCAGGAGCAGTTGCGCGGCCGAGTGGTAGTTGACCAACAAGCGCGGCTTGATCCGGGTCATCAGACCCTCGATGGCCTTGGTCTCCGGCTCGGAGTCCGCCGACGTACCGCGGTAGACGGCGCTGAACGGGTCCGCGGACGAACCCTCGTTGTCGTAACCCCACTTGTAGCCGAAGTTGCGGTTCAGGTCGACGCCGTCGGCACCGGTGATGACGCCGTTGCCGTCGTTGTCCCGCACGTTCTTGCGCCAGGCGCGCTGGCCGGGCTGCTGCGACCATTCGTACCCGTCCGGGTTCGCCGAGAGGACGAACCAGAACTCACTGTCGGTCAGCGCCTTGGTGATGTCGGCGTTCCTGCCGTAGCCGTCCGCGTACTCGTGCAGCAGCCGACGGGTCATCTCCGGGGTGATCCACTCACGGGCGTGCTGGTTCGACATGTAGAGCGAGGTCGGCTTCGAGCCGTCCTTCGTCCGCTTGACGTCCTTGGTCAGCCGCACCGCGAGGATGTCCTGGCCGAGGACCGTCTTGCCGAAGGACACGACCTTGGCGATGTCCGGGTGCTGCTGCGCCAGGGCCACCATGTCGGCGCCCAGTCCCGTGGGACCGCCGTACGGCTTGTACACGCCGTCGCCGGGCGGGACCGCGAAGGACTTCATCTTCGCCGAGTCCGCTTCCAGGACGACGCCCTGTGCGCGGAGCTTGGCCGCCTGTGCGGCGTTCAGCTCCAGGAGCATGTGGTCCTTGCCGTCGGTGCCCCTGGTCGTCTTGCTCTCGTGCCGGTCGACGCCGAGCGCGAGGATCTTCGCCAGGCTCCCCTGGTCGGCCACCACGGAGTAGCCCTGCGGGCCGTCCTCCCCGGCCGGCGGGAGTTTCACCTTCGCAGGCGCGGAGGTGACCTCCTGCAAGGGTGCGGGTTCGGCGGCCCGGGGGGCGGCCTGGGCGCCGGGGGTCACCGTCACCAGGCCGAACACCAGCGACATCGCGGCGATACCGCACGCCGCCAGCCGGTTGCGACGTCTGGAACTTCCTGTGGGTCTCACACAGCTCCGATCGGTTGTGGTGCGGGTGGCGCGGATACCCGGGAAGGGTCCCGCGCCACCCTTGTGTGCGGGGTTCCGTACAGCCGGCGGGGTTCTGTCCGCCGGACAAGGGGTCTGTCAGCCGGACAGGGTCCTGTCAGCCAAACAGGGTCCTGTCAGCCGAACAGGTGCTTGAGCGCGTTCCCCATGACCCTGTCCCGGTCGGCGGGGGTGGCGAGCTGCTCCAGGCCGAAGCCCAGGGTGAGCGTGTCGGGGGTGCCGACCACCGAGGCGTACACGTTCTCGGTGTGCTCGAACTTCGCGGTGGTGCTGTCCCCGGCCGGGGCGTCCGCGATAGTCCACGGGCCCAGACCGTCCTCGAACCCGGCAGCGTCCACGACACCGGCGTTCGTGACGACCTTCGTGTCGTCGATGAACAGGCCGGCGCCGCCGGTGTTGCCGTCGGAGGCGTAGCTGACGGAGACCTCCACCTTCTTCCCCGCGTACTTCGAGAGGTCGAACGCGACCGGCTTCCAGCCGCCGGAGTCGCCGGTGAAGGAGTTCCAGGTGCCGGTGGTCCCGGTGGGCTTGCAGTCCGCCGGGGTCGCGCCGGGCGTGAGGTAGTGGAGGGTGAACGGGTGGATGCCCGTGTAGTCGGCGCAGTTCGCCGGGAGCGCCGTACTGGTGCCACCGTTGAGGTCGGGCAGCGTGCTCCAGTCGTCGGCGCCGACGGTGTGCGCCTCGACCAGGCCGTGGTCCCAGTGCTCCTCGGTGTTCCAGGAGAGCTGGGCGGTCAGCCTCGCCGCGTCGGCCGCGGTGACGTCGGTCAGGTCGATCGTGCGGGTCAGCCGCATGTACGCCGAGTCGCTGTGCGCGCCGCCGACGTACTTCCGGCCCTCGACCGGGGCGAACGGGTTGCCCGCCGGGCCGCTGTAGCCGGCGAGGGACTTGGCGCCCAGGGCCGGGTAGCGCGTGGCGTCGAGCGGGCGCAGCAGGCCCGCTTCGTCCAGCGGGTTGGCGGCGGTGCCCGGGAGCCTGGCGTCGACTCCGGCGAACGGGCCGCCGTCGAAGCCGGTGAACCCGGTCATGCCGTTGACGGACTGCCGCTTGTTGACACCCAGGTAGTACTGCGCGAAGTCGTCGGACAGCTTCAGGCAGTTGTCCCGGTAGCTGCTGGTGACCCAGCAGGGCTGCTCGGGGTGTCCGTTGAGGCCGAAGTAGACGCCGCCGCCGGCGTTGTCGCTGAGCGTGCCGAAGTACGCGGCGGTCTCACCGGTGTAGAGGAGCTTGCCGCCCTCGTTGAGGTAGTCGCGGACGGCGATCGTCGTCCACTGCTCACGGTCGGCGACCTGGGCGTCGCGGACCTTCTGCCTGGCTGGTCCGACGAAGACGAACTCGTCCTCGGGGGCCTGCGTCAGGCGGTTGTCGCCGAGGTACCAGACGACGCCCTTGAAGTGCGACAGCACGCCCAGGTGGTGCGGGACGCCCTGGGTGTCCATGTTCCACACCGCGGACTTCACGCCGTTCGCCCGGAGGGAATCGACGTACTGCTGCGCGTACTTCGGGCCGGTCGTCCCGGCCGGGTACACCGGGTTGACGCCCTTGACGTCCTCGTCGGCGATGACCAGGACCTTGGCGTCCTTGTCGATCCCGGTGGCGACGGTGAAGGTGAAGTGGTCGGACTCGGCCCTGCCGTGACCCGGCTGCGTGCCGGTGAACCACACCTCGACCTTGTCTCCCGGGTTCAGGTTCTCGACGCGGCCGCGGTACTCGGAGTACCAGTTGGTGCCGTCCCGGCCGTACTTCTCACCGCCGCGCCATTCCCGTACGCCGTCGGTCTTCGCCTTCTTGCCGTTGACCGAGTAGTTGACCTTCAGGTCCTTCGTCCGGCGCTGGCCGATGACCGCGACCTCCTGGAAGTCGCCCTTCGCCGCGTAGGACACGGTGAACGGGTCGGCCTTCAGGACAGGGGCCTTGATGCCCAGCGAGGAAACCGGCTCGTCCGGCTGCTGGGTCGACTTGGCGACCGACAGCGCGAACGGCACGTTGGCCGCGTACTCACGCTGGATCAGCTTTTCGTCGTCCGGGAAGCCGAAGATGCTGCCGACGGCGTTGGTGCAGTCCGCGGCCTTCCAGCGGTCGTCCGGGTACCAGTTCGACGCCGTCTGGCAGGTCGACATCTCCGGGGTGTACGCCATCGCCGATGCGATGTTGTCCATCCACCCGTCAGTTTCGCCGTTGGTGGTGTACAGCTCAGCCGAAAGGTCCGGGTCGTAGCCCCGCACGGCCGGGTTCGCGTCGTCACCGGCCAGCGCGGCCATGATCTGGTCGTCGGGGCTGTCGGTGTTCACCTGCCAGCCGACGCCGTAGAGGAGCAGTTGCGCGGCCGAGTGGTAGTTGACCACGAACCGCGGCTTCAGCCGTTCGACCAGGCCTTCGATCGCCTTCGTCTCCGGCTCGGAGTCGGGGGCCGGGCCGCGGTAGGTCTCGCTGCCCGTGTTGGGCGAGGAACCTTCGTCGTCGTAACCCCACTTGTAGGAGAGGTTGCGGTTCGGGTCGACGCCGTCGCCCGCGCCGATCTTCCCGTCGCCGTTGTTGTCCCGCAGGTTCTTGCGCCACATCCGCTGGCCCGGCTGGAAGGTCCAGTCGTAGCCGTCCGGGTTGGCGGACAGGACGAACCAGAACTCGTTGTCGTCGACGAGCTTGGTGAGGTCCTTGTCCTTCCCGTACGAGTCGACGTATTGGTTCAGCAGCCGCCGGGTCATCTCCGGGGTGATCCACTCACGGGCGTGCTGGTTGGACATGTACACCGAGGTCGGCTTCGAACCGTCCGCCGAGCGCCGGGCGTCCTTGGTGACCCGCACCGCGAGCATGTCCTGCCCGAGCGTGGACTTGCCGAAGGACACGACCTTGGCGATGTCCGGGTGTTTCTGCGCGAGTTCGACCATCTGCGCACCGAGGCCGCCGGGTCCGCTGTACGGCTTGTAGACGCCGTCCCCGGGCGGGGCGGCGAACGACCGCGCCTGCTGCGAATCCGACTGGAGCTCGACGCCTGCGGCCCGCAGCGCCGCGGCCTGGTCGGCGGAGACGATGACAAGGGTGCCGTCGGTCTTGTCGCCGCCCTCCTCATGGTCGTCCAGGCCGAGCGCGTCGACCGCGGCCTGCTGCTTGGCGTCCTTGGCGACGGCGGTGTACGCCTTCAGCCCGTCGTCCGCGGCCGGCGGCAGTTTCGCCGCCGGGGGCGCGGTGGTGACCTCGGCGAACGGTGCCGGTTCCGACGCGTTCGGCGCGGCGTTCGCGGTCGGCAGCGCGGACGACAGCCCGATCGTGAGCGACAGCGCGGCCAGCCCGGTCACGCCGAGCCTGGCGCCCTTCCATGTGGTGCGACGTGCGGGGTTCCCCTTGGATCTCACTCGACCCCCCGGTCGTGAGTGCGAAGCGGTGCTGAGCGGCGGCACCGGCTACTGCTTGTGAGGTGGAACTGCTGCGTGCGGCAAAACGGAAAGCGGGTGTCGTACGGCTCTCAAGAACTCACTGGGAAAGGAGCTTTCAATGGAACCAGAGCGACACCCGTGGGCAAACGCTAGGCATGCTACGCCTGTTGCCCCGGCGCGCAAGAGAGTTCAGGTTGCACCGTTGTGACAACGTCGCGTGGCGAAAAGTCTGTACCAGCCAACGATTTCATCCCGTCCGATCGGAAAGCGACCGGATCCGCACATACCGGAGCACCCGCCGAGAGAGGTCGACGGGTGCTCCGGTGTCCGCTTGTGCCCGGGCCCGGCCAGAACCGGTCGGGGCACCAAACCGTCCCGGCCGTCCGGGACTTCAGAACCAGTCAGGGCACCAGGGCGCCTTCGCCGTACGGAACATCAGGTCCGCGGTGGCGGCCGAACCCCGCACTTCCCCGCCGACCAGTCCGGCGGCGGCGAACCTGACCGCGCTGTTCCCGCCGAGGTAGAGCGCGCCGAGGGTGCCGACGTCCAGCGACAGGTCCGCAGAGGCGTCCGTACGGGCGCACTGCGCCGTGCCGTCCGGCCGCACGGTGAGTTCGAAGCGGCCCTCGGCGTAGCCCAGCGGGTCGGTCACCTGGAGGACCAGACGCCCCGGAGCGCTGTAGGTCCGGGCCGCCAGCGCGGCCGGGACGTCGAGCAGCCGCACCCACACGAAGTCGGCCTGGCCGGTCCGGGTCACCGAGCGCGGGTCGTCGAACAGCAGGGGCAGCAGGTCGTCCGGGGCGCGGTCGGCCGCGGACAGCCGGGTCACCCAGTCCACACCCGCGGCGAACTCCCACAGTGCGGCCTCGGCCTGCGGGGTCGCCCCGAGCAGGTGCTCCACCTTGAGCTTGTTGTTCGACTGGAAGCCGGTCCAGTCGTCCTCGACGCTGTAGCCGAGCAGACCGGCGACCTCGCCCGCACCGTCCCGGTAGACGACGTGGAAACGCAGTTCGGGCTTGTCGGCGGCGGGCCGCTTGATCTTGCCCGAATACAGCTCCCAATGCCGCTCGTTGCGGGTGATGGAGCCGACGGCGGCCCCGTGCACCCGCGCGTACAGCTCGGGCCCGACCTTGCGGACGGTGTCGCCGTCCACGAACTCCAGGCTGGACCCCGGCTCACGCAGGACGGCCGCCCGCACGGGCTTGCCGCGCAGCAGGTCGACCTCGTAGTTCACCGACTCGGTGGCCGGGCCGAAGCCGAACCGGCCGTAGATCTGGTACTCGGCGGCGATGAGCATGGCCAGCGGCTCACCGCGCCCGGCGGTCTCCCGCAGGTCGCGCTCGATCATCCGGCTGAGCAGTCCGCGCCGCCGGTGCGTCGCCGCGACGGAGACGTTGGTGACGGCGCCGACGGTGAGGATCCGCCCGCCGGGCACGGTCAGGTCGCTGGGCCAGCTCCGGTACGTGCCGACGATCCTGCCGTCGTGGAAGGCCGCGAAGGTGCGTTCGGGGCTGTAGTGCGCGTTGCCGTTGAAGTACTCGGCCCGTGCCTGCCGGCCCTCCTCGGTGCGCTCGACCACGCGGTGGAAACCCGCGTCCAGGGCATAGACCCAGTCACCGATCTCGTCCTTGGCGATAGGCCGTACATCGATCTCCACTGAACACTCCCCTGACAGGCCCGACGGCCGGAACGACAAAAACCCCGACCGGGAAACCCTATGTTTCCTGGCCGGGGATTCCGAACCTTTTAATCCGCTGTCCGGTTTTCAGGCCTGTTACGCATACCGCACCGGGCTTGGCCGATCCGGCTTCGCGCCGCGCGACCTCTGCGACGGCGGTCCGCCACCAACTGGACAGACCGGAGGGAACTGGTGGTCATCCGTAGAAGATGACCACCAGTTCCCTCCGGTCTGTCTGGTCGGCGCAAGCCCCGCACAACAAACACCGCGCAGCACGCCGCACACTGCCCAGCCGTGCCGGCGAGCCCGCTACGACACCAGTATCTCCATGTTCAGCCCGGCCTCGGTGCTCGGCAGACCCAGGTCGGAGGCCCGCTTGTCGGCCATCGCGAGGAGCCGGCGGATCCGCCCGGCGACCGCGTCCTTGGTCAGCGGCGGGTCGGCGAGACCGCCCAGCTCCTCCAGGGAGGCCTGCTTGTGGTCCAGGCGCAGTTTGCCGGCCGCGGCCAGGTGCTCCGGGACCTCCTCGCCCAGGATCTCCAGGGCACGGGCCACCCGGGCCCCGGCGGCGACCGCCGCGCGGGCTGAGCGGCGCAGGTTCGCGTCGTCGAAGTTGGCGAGGCGGTTGGCCGTGGCCCGGACCTCGCGGCGCATCCGCCGCTCCTCCCAGGCCAGCACGTTCTCATGCGCGCCGAGGCGGGTCAGCAGCGCGCCGATGGCGTCGCCGTCCCGCACGACCACACGGTCCACACCGCGCACTTCGCGGGGCTTGCTGGAGATGCTCAGCCGGCGGGCCGCGCCCACCAGGGCGAGGGCCGCCTCGGACCCGGGGCAGGTGACCTCAAGGGAGGACGACCTGCCGGGTTCGGTGAGTGAGCCGTGCGCGAGGAACGCCCCGCGCCAGGCCGCCTCGGCGTCGCACGTCGCCCCGGACACGACCTGTGGGGGGAGGCCGCGCACGGGACGGCCGCGGCCGTCGATCAACCCGGTCTGCCGGGCCAGCTGCTCGCCGCCGGCGGTCACCCGCACGACGTACCTGCTGCCGCGGCGCAGCCCGCCGGGCGCGATCACGATCAGGTCGGAGGTGTGCCCGTACACCTCAAGGATGTCCTTGCGCAGCCGCCGGGCCGCGGCGCCGGTGTCCAGCTCCGCCTCGATCACGATCCGCCCGCTCACCAGGTGGATGCCCCCGCCGAACCGCAGCATCGCCGAGACCTCCGCCTTGCGGCAGCAGGAGCGGGTGACGGGCAGTCGGCTCAGCTCGTCTTTCACAGCCGCCGTCATCGCCATGGCGCGATCCTTTCACGATCGGTGAAAATCCGGTCATAGGCGGCGGCCAGACGCGAAGGGTCGTGCCTGGGGGTGCCGTCGCCCACGGCCACAGGGGCGAGCATGACATGTCCGCCCAGCCTTGCGGCGGTTTGTTCGAGTTCGGCCACATCCTCCACCCGGTCGGCGTCACCTAGTACTACATCGAACCGCAGCGCGGGCGCGTGCTCGGCGACGACCTCCAGGTGCCGCTGCGGTGAAAAGCCGTCCGTCTCCCCCGGCTGCGGTGCCAGGTTCAGCGCCAGGACGCGCCGGGCCTTCGTCTCCACCAGGGCGGTGGCCAGTTCGGGCACGAGCAGGTGCGGCAGCACCGAGGTGAACCACGAACCGGGGCCCACGACCACCCAGTCGGCGTCCATGATCGCAGTGACGGCCTCCGGCACGGTCGGCGGATCGTGCGGGATCAGCCGGATGCCGCGCACTTCGCCCGGGGTGGTCGCCACTTCGGCCTGCCCCCGGACCACAGTGATCGCATCGGGCCGCGCGGGGTCGACCCCGGCCACGTCGGCTTCGATGTCCAGCGGCACGGAGGACATCGGCAGCACCCGGCCGTGTGCGTCGAGCAGCCGGCCCATCCAGTCCATGGCCTGCACCGGATCGTCGTCGAGCAGTTCCCACAAGGCGGCGATGAGCAGGTTGCCGACGGCGTGGCCGCCCAGCTCCCCGTCACCGGCGAAGCGGTGCTGGATGACCCTGCTCCAGGTCTGACCCCACTCGTCGTCCCCGCACAGGGCGGACAGCGCCATCCGCAGGTCGCCGGGCGGGAGGATGCCCAGGTCGCGGCGCAGCCGCCCGCTGGACCCGCCGTCGTCGGCGACGGTGACGACGGCGGTCAGCTCCCGGGTGAGGCGGCGCAGTGCCGCCAGGGAGGCGGACAGCCCGTGCCCGCCGCCCAGGGCCACGACCTTGGGGCCCGTGGCCGGTGGTTGGTACTGGTGTTTCACTCCCGCCCCATGTCCCGGTGCACGATCGCGGCCTCCACACCGTCCTCGATGAGGCGGCGGACCAGCTTCTCGGACATCGCCACACTGCGGTGCTTGCCGCCGGTGCAGCCCACGGCGAGGGTCAGGTAGCGCTTGCCCTCGCGCTTGTAACCCTCGGTGATGATGCGCAGCAGTTCGGCGTACCGGTCCAGGAACTCCTTGGCCCCGGGCTGGTTGAAGACGTACGCGCTGACCGCTTCGTCGACGCCGGTGTACGGGCGCAGCTCGGGCACCCAGTGGGGGTTGGGCAGGAAGCGGCAGTCGACCACGAGGTCGGCGTCCACCGGCAGGCCGTACTTGAAGCCGAACGACATGACGGTGGCGCGCAGCGTCGGCTCGTCGGCCTCGGCGAACTGCGCGTCCATCTTGGCGCGCAGCTCGTGCACGTTGATGTCGGAGGAGTCGATCACCAGGTCGGCCTCACCGCGCAGTTCACGCAGCAGGCCGCGCTCCTTGGCGATGCCGTCGACGATGCGGCCGTCGCCCTGCAGCGGGTGCGGTCGGCGGTTGGCCTCGAACCGGCGGACCAGCGCGCCGTCGGAGGCCTCCAGGAAGACCGTGCGGCGGACCACTCCGGCGTTGTCGAGTTCGGCCAGGGCCGAGCGCAGGTCGTCGAAGAACGTCCGTCCGCGCACGTCGACGACGACGGCGATCCGGGCGACGGCACCCTGGGTGCGCGCGCCGAGGTCGACCATGGCGGGGATGAGGCTGGGCGGCAGGTTGTCGACGACGAACCAGCCGAGGTCCTCCAAACCTTTGGCCGCGGTGCTGCGGCCGGCTCCGGACATGCCGGAGATGATCACCAGCTCCGGGGTCCCCTCGGCCGGCACCACGCCCGCGGGGGGTTTGCCCCCGCGGCCTGATTCGTTCACTGTTCCTCCTGCTTCCCGGCTTGCGCCGGTGCTGTGCTGATCTTCTGTGTGCTGCCGGAAGTGGTGGTCGCCGCTCCGTCGTCTTCCATGATCTCGCCGGTTGCGGTGTTGACGGAAATCCCCGTGCTGTGGTCAGCGAGAGCGGCCAGTACGGCGTGTGCCGTCCGCTCCCCCACACCGGGGACCTCGGTGATCTGCGCCACGGTCGCGGCCTTCAGCTTCTTCAACGAGCCGAAGTGCTTCAGAAGTGCCTGCCGCCGGGTGGCACCGAGCCCGGCGACGCCGTCCAGGGCACTGGCCGTCATCGCCTTGGAGCGCTTCCTGCGGTGGTAGGCGATGGCGAACCGGTGCGCCTCGTCGCGCAGCCGCTGGAGCAGGTAGAGCCCTTCACTGGAACGCGGGAGGACCACCGGATCATCCTCGCCGGGCAGCCAGACCTCCTCCAGCCGCTTGGCCAGGCCGCAGACGGCGACGTCGGTCACGCCGAGTTCGTCCAGGGCCCGCCGGGCGGCGGCGACCTGTGGCTGCCCGCCGTCGACGACGACAAGCTGCGGCGGGTAGGCGAACCGCTTGGGCTTGCCGGTCTCGGGGTCCATCCGGGTCGGGCCCTCGTCATCGGCCTGTGGGTCTTCCGTACGGTCACGGTCGTCCAGGTAGTGCTTGAACCGCCGGGACAGCACCTCGTGCATCGACCGGACGTCGTCCTGGCCCTCGAAGGTCTTGATCGCGAAGTTGCGGTATTCGGACTTGCGGGCCAGGCCGTCCTCGAACACCACCATCGAGGCGACCACCTGGTCACCCTGGTTGTGCGAGATGTCGAAGCACTCGATGCGCAGCGGCACGGCGTCCAGGCCGAGCGCGTCGGCGATCTCCTGCAACGCCTTGGACCGGGTCGTCAGATCGCCGGCGCGGCGGATCTTGTGCAGCGCCAGGGACTGCTTGGCGTTGCGGTCGACGGTCTCCATGAGCGACTTCTTGTCGCCGCGCTGCGGCACCCGCAGATCGACCCTGACGCCGCGTTTGCCGTGCAGCCACTGCCCTATCGCCGCGGCGTCCGCGGGCATCACCGGGACCAGGACCTCCTTCGGGACGGACTCGCCCCCCTCAGCCGCGGCGCCGTACAACTGCTGGAGGAAGTGGCCGACCAGGTCGGCGGTGGTGACGTCCTCGACCTTCTCGGTGACCCAACCGCGCTGGCCGCGGACCCGGCCGCCGCGGACGTGGAAGATCTGCACGGCGGCTTCGAGCTCGTCCTCGGCCAGGGCGATCACGTCGGCGTCGGTGTCGTCGTTGAAGACGATGGCGTTCTTCTCCATGGCCCGCTGGAGCGCTTGGACGTCGTCGCGGAGCTTGGCGGCCTTTTCGTACTCCATCTCCTCCGCGGCCTGCTGCATCTGCTTCTCCAGACGGCGGATGTACGGGTCGGCCCGCCCTGCCATGAAGTCGCAGAACTCGTCCACGAGGGCTCGGTGGTCCTCGGTGGAGATGCGCCCCGTGCAGGGCGCGGCGCACTTGCCGATGTCGCCGAGCAGGCACGGGCGGCCGATGTTGCGCGCGTTGCGGAACACCCCGTTGCTGCACGTGCGGACGGGGAAGGCCCGGAGCACCAGGTCGAGGGTCTCGCGGATCGCCCAGGCCTGGCCGTACGGGCCGAAGTACTTCACGCCCTTGCGCCGGTCACCGCGCATCACCTGGGCACGCGGATATTCGTCGTTCACCGTGACCGCGAGATAGGGGTACGACTTGTCGTCGCGGTACTTGACGTTGAACCGGGGGTCGTACTCCTTGATCCAGGAGTACTCGAGCTGCAGCGCCTCGACCTCCGTGCCCACGGTCGTCCACTCGACGGAGGCCGCGGTGGTCACCATCGTCCGCGTACGGGTGTGCAGGTTCGCGATGTCCTGGAAGTACGAGGACAGGCGGGACCGCAGGTTCTTCGCCTTGCCGACGTACACCACCCGCCCGTGGACGTCCCGGAAGCGGTACACACCGGGGTCGGTCGGGATCTCTCCCGGAGCGGGCCTGTAAGTCGCCGGATCAGCCATGGCTCCCCCTCTGTTGCCGGGCTCCAAGCGCCGGCGTCTTCCTCCCGGCTCCGTCGCTTCGCTCCGGAGCCGGTCGGCGCCGGCGCGTCGCCCGGAAAAGACTGCGTCCTGCGGACGCGCTCGGGACGCTGCGCGCCCTCGCTGTGCTTATGCCGGGCTCCAAGCACTGAGGGCTCAGTCACCTTCGCTTCGCTCAGGTGCCTTCGCTACCTCACCGCGTCGCCCGGTCGAACCGCGACCTCCGGTCGCGCTCGGGACGCTGCGCGCCCTCGCCTGATGGTGGTGCGGCCGGGACGCTGCGCGCCCCTCGCCCCGTAAGTCTGCCGCTCCTTCGCTTCGCTCAGGTGCCTTCGCTACCTCACCGCGTCGCCCGGTCGAACCGCGACCTCCGGTCGCGCTCGGGACGCTGCGCGCCCTCGCCCCGTAAGTCTGCCGCTTCTTCGCTTCGCTCACCGGTCGCCCCGGAGTGGTACGACCCGCCCCGCCGTTGTGGGACCTACTGCCCCACCACGATGTCGCCGTCCTGCACCCGCATCGGGATCTGCCGCAGCCCCGAGTTCGCCGGGGACCTGACGACCGACCCGTCGTTCATCGAGAACTGGCTGCCGTGGCACGGGCAGTGGATGACACCCTGCTCGATCTTCCGCACCAGGCAGCCCTGGTGCGGGCAGAGCGCTTCGTACGCCTTGTACTGCCCGGCGGCGGGCTGCACGATCGCGACCTTGCTGTCGTCGTAGACCTTGCCGCCGCCGACGGGGATGTCAGCCGCCCTGCCGACCGTCACCGGGCCCTCGTCGCCGGCCACAGGACCCTTGGACTTCGAAGCCGGGTCGGGGCCGCAGGCCGCCGCGCCGAACCCGGCCGCGCCGACGGCCGCCACCGCCGCGGTGCCCCGCAGTACCGCGCGCCGTCCCGGGCCCGCTGTGCCGGTCGTTCCAGTCCCGGTCACAGCGGGCTTGTGCGTGGTCATGCGTGGATCTCCCTGCTGGTTCCTGCTGACGTGTGGTTAAAGAATCTCACGCAGGAACTTGCCGGTGTGACTCTCGGACACCTCGGCGATCTCCTCGGGGGTGCCTTCGGCCACCAGCACACCGCCGCCGCTGCCGCCTTCGGGGCCCATGTCGATGACCCAGTCGGCGGTCTTGACGACATCGAGGTTGTGCTCGATGACGATGACCGTGTTGCCCTTGTCGACCAGGCCCTGGAGCACGGTGATGAGCTTGGCGATGTCGTCGAAGTGCAGCCCTGTGGTGGGCTCGTCGAGGACGTAGACCGTCCGCCCTGTGGACCGCTTCTGGAGCTCGGCGGCGAGCTTCACACGCTGCGCCTCACCGCCCGACAGGGTGGTCGCCGGCTGGCCGAGCCGGACGTAGCCCAGGCCGACCTCGTTGAGCGTCTTCAGATGCCGGGCGATCCCGGTGATCGCCTCGAAGAAGGACAGTGCCTCCTCGATCGGCATGTCCAGGACCTCGGAGATGTTCTTGCCCTTGTAGTGGACCTCCAGGGTCTCCCGGTTGTACCGGGCGCCGTGGCAGACCTCACACGGGACGTAGACGTCCGGCAGGAAGTTCATCTCGATCTTGATGGTGCCGTCACCGGAGCAGTTCTCGCAGCGCCCGCCCTTGACGTTGAACGAGAACCGGCCCGGCAGGTAGCCGCGGACCTTCGCCTCGGTCGTCTCGGCGAACAGCGCGCGCACCTTGTCGAAGACGCCGGTGTACGTGGCCGGGTTGGACCGCGGTGTCCGGCCGATCGGGCCCTGGTCGACGTGCACGACCTTGTCGAGCTGGTCGACCCCTGTCACCTTGGTGTGCCGGCCAGGGACCGAGCGCGCGCCGTTGAGCTCACGCGCGAGGTGGGTGTACAGGATGTCGTTGACCAGCGTGGACTTGCCGGACCCGGACACTCCGGTGATCGCTGTGAAGACGCCGAGCGGGAAGGACACCGTGATGTCCCGCAGGTTGTTCTCCTTGGCCCCGTGCACGGTGACCTTGCGCTTCTTGTCGACGACCCGGCGCTCGTCCGGCACCGGGATCGACTTGCGGCCCGACAGGTAGGCGCCGGTCGCGGAATTCTTATTCTTCAGCAGGTCCTTGTAGGTGCCCGAGTGCACGACCTCGCCGCCGTGCTCACCGGCGCCGGGGCCGATGTCCACGATCCAGTCGGCCGTACGGATGGTGTCCTCGTCGTGTTCGACGACGATGAGGGTGTTGCCCATGTCGCGCAGCCGCAGGAGTGTTTCGATGAGCCGGTGGTTGTCCCGCTGGTGCAAGCCGATGGACGGCTCGTCCAGGACGTACAGCACCCCGACGAGCCCTGAGCCGATCTGCGTGGCCAGCCGGATGCGCTGGGCCTCGCCGCCGGACAGCGTCCCCGCGGCGCGGTCCAGGGACAGGTAGTCCAGGCCGACGTCGAGCAGGAAGCGCAGCCGCTCGTTGACCTCCTTCAGCACCCGGTCGGCGATCTTCGTCTCGCGGGCGTCCAGCTTGACCCCGGAGAGGAACTCCGCGCAGTCCGCGATCGACAGGTTGGCCACCTCGGCGATGGACTTCCCGGCCATGGTGACCGCCAGGACGATCGGCTTGAGCCGCGCGCCCTTGCAGGTCGGGCAGGGGATCTGCCGCATGTAGCCCTCGAAGCGCTCCCGGCTGTTGTCGGTCTCCGCCTCGGTGTGCCGGCGCATGACGAACGGGATCACGCCCTCGAAGGAGGTGTGGTAAGAGCGGTCCCGGCCGTAGCGGTTGCGGTATTTGACGTGGATCTGGGTCTTGTGGCCGTACAGGATCGCCTTCTTGGCGCGCACGGGCAGGCCGGCCCACGGGACGTCCGTACGGAAGCCCAGTTCTTCGCCGAGCGCCTCGACCATCCGGCCGAAGTACTCCTGCGCGTGGCCGGAGGACCAGGGCTGGAGGGCGCCCTCGTCGAGGGTCTTCTCCTCGTCCGGGACGATCAGCTCGGGGTCGACCTCCATGCGGGTGCCGATGCCGGTGCAGTCCGGGCACGCGCCGAACGGCGAGTTGAAGGAGAAGGATCTGGGTTCCAGCTCCTCGAAGGACAGGTCGTCGTACGGGCAGTACAGGTGCTCGCTGTACATCCGCTCGCGGTCGGGGTCGTCGTCGGGCAGGTCCACGAAGTCCAGGACGACCATGCCGCCGCCGAGCCCGAGCGCGGTCTCGACCGAGTCGGTCAGCCGGCGCTTGGCCGTGGCCTTGACCGCGAGGCGGTCGATGACCACCTCGATGCTGTGCTTCTCCTGCTTCTTGAGCTTGGGCGGCTCGGTCAGCTGGACGACCTCGCCGTCGACCCGGGCCCGGCTGTAGCCCTTGGCCTGGAGCTCCTTGAACAGGTCGACGAACTCGCCCTTGCGGCCGCGGACGACCGGGGAGAGCACCTGGAAGCGGACGCCCTCGTCGAGTTCGAGCACCCGGTCGACGATCTGCTGCGGCGACTGCCGGGCGATCGGCCGCGCGCACTGCGGACAGTGCGGGTGCCCGATGCGGGCGAAGAGCAGCCGGAGGTAGTCGTACACCTCGGTGATGGTGCCGACGGTCGAACGCGGGTTGCGGTTGGTGGACTTCTGGTCGATGGAGACGGCCGGTGACAGACCTTCGATGAAGTCGACGTCCGGCTTGTCCATCTGGCCCAGGAACTGCCGGGCGTACGAGGACAGCGACTCGACGTAGCGGCGCTGCCCCTCGGCGAAGATCGTGTCGAACGCGAGGGACGACTTGCCTGACCCGGACAGGCCGGTGAAGCAGATCAGCGCGTCCCGTGGCAGGTCGAGGCTGACGTCTTTGAGGTTGTGCTCACGGGCACCACGGACGATGAGACGGTCGGCCACTGGAGACGAACCCTTCGGCGGTAGGACTGCTGTGCTGACGGGGGCTGGAGCAATGCCGGGAGGGGCTGCGGCCCGACGCGCGGGACCGCACGGTATAGCGGGGACTCCCGCCGCCCGCACGTACAACTACGCCTCCGGCCCGGAGGGTGCGCTCCCTGTTCGCCATCCTGACAGCAACGACTGACAGGCGCTTGTTCCCTCTACTCGGGAAGGCTATCGCACAAACATTCGAACAAAAGGTAAAGCCGGATCCGGTCACCCGATCGAGTGATGCGGAAGGTCCTGACAGGGCGTCGATAGGGTGGGACGCGTGGTCGCCGGTCACCTGACCGGCTGACACGACTACTCAGGGGAGCCGCGCGTGACCACCGACGGATTCGATCCCACAGCACTCCTGGAAGAGATCGACACCGCTACCGCACAGCTGCTCGCCAACGCCGGACAGCTTGATCCGGAGCGGCTCGCGGGACCGTCCCTGCTGCCCGGTTGGACGCGCGGGCACGTCCTGTCCCACCTGGCGCGCAACGCAGGCTCGCTGACGAACCTCCTCGACTGGGCCCGGACGGGAGTGCCCACCCCCGCGTACGGCCCCGGCGACGCCCGCGACCAGGGCATCGAGGCGGGCGCCCACCGCCCTCTGGAGGACCAGCTGGCGGACCTGCGCACAACACACGCCCGGTTTGCCGGGGCACTGGCCGCGATGACCCCCGCGGCCTGGGGCGCGAAAATCCAGAACCGACAGGGCCGGGAGCTCTCCGCCGTCCAGATCCCGTACATGCGGATCAAGGAGCTGTACTTCCACCACGTCGACCTGGACGCCGGCTGGACCCCCGCGCACTGGCCGGCCGACTTCACCGCCCGGGAGCTCGCCGACGTCGCCGCGTCCTTCCGCGGCCGGACCGACTGCCCGCCGGTCCTCCTGCGCGAGGAGACCGCCGGTCACGTCGGCCGCGAACTGCGCCTCGGCCCCGACGGCGTCCCGTCGGCCGTGACGGTCGCCGGACCGCCGCGCGGCCTGCTCGGCTGGCTGACCGGGCGGACGAACGGCGACGGGCTGTCCGTGGACCCGGGCGGCGTCCTGCCGCCGCTTCCGGCGTGGCTCTAGCAGGCCGCTGAAGCTCTAGGCCGGGCACCGCGAGCCCGGCCTGGATTTTCAGTGGCCTTCTAGGAGGAGGATGGGCCCATGACGACTTACCACGGGACAGTCAAGGTCGGCGGGACCCCGGCCGTGCGCGAACTGGCGGACCTGATCATCACGAAGGTGGCGGTCGGCCCGTTCGACAACAACAGTTACCTGCTGCGTTGCCGGGCGACCGGCGAGCAGTTGCTGATCGACGCGGCGAACGAAGCGGCGACCCTGCTCGGCCTGACCGGCGACGGGCTGGCGCAGGTCCTGACCACACACCGGCACGGGGACCACTGGCAGGCGCTCGACGAAGTCGTCAAGGGGACGGGGGCGCGGACGCTGGCCGGCCGGTACGACGCCGAGGAGATCCCCGTACGCACCGACGTCCTGGTCGGGGACGGCGACACCGTCACCGTCGGACGGGTGCCATTGAAGGCCGTGCACATCGCCGGACACACCCCCGGGAGCATCGCGCTGGTGTACGACGACCCGAAGGGCCACCCGCACTGCTTCACCGGCGACTGCCTCTTCCCCGGCGGCGTAGGCAACACGTTCGGCGACCCGGAGGCGTTCCGTACGCTCATCGCCGACGTGGAGACCAAGCTGTTCGGGCAGCTGCCCGACGAAACGTGGGTCTACCCGGGCCACGGCGGCGACACGACACTGGGCGCCGAGCGCCCCAGGCTCGCGGAGTGGCGCGAACGCGGCTGGTGAGCCGGCGGTACGGCCGCGCCGGTCAGGCCCGGAGTGCTGTCGTCAGCCGCGCCGGCACAGCGCTCCGGGCCTGACCGGCGCGGCCCCACCGCACTACGAAGCCGCCGCCAGCCACCCCAGCAGCGTCTTCGTCACGTGCATCCCGCCCGCCGGCAGGTCCGGTGTGAACACCCAGCCCAGCTGCACCCACGGGTCGCCGATGTGGTCCTCGGGTACGGGGGTGAGCCGCAGCATCGCCCGCCACAGCGGGTCGAGCAGCGGACCGAACGACTCAGCGTCCGAACGGGAACCCACCACGATCACATGCACGCCCACCCGCGGCCCCTCGTCGACGAGGTGCCGCAACCGGCCGACCGCCCGGTCGTCGAACCCGAACGGGAAGTCGTGCACGACAAGGAGCTGCCGGCTGAAGTCGATGTGCGCGGGCAGGTCGTCCGTCAGCCCGCTCTCCACTGCCATCCGGGCCAGTTCCACCCGGTCCACCAGGCGCGTGAGCAGCGCGGCGATCTCCACGGCGTTGGTCGCGGCCGGGCCGTTGAAGAGCCCCACGGCGGCCAGCGGAGCGAACAGCACAGCCGCCGCCCCCTTACCCTCCGGGTCGATGACCTGCAGTTTCATCTCACCGACGGGGAACGCCGCGAGAAGCCGCGCGGCCAGCGCGACAGCGAGTTCACCGGCCTTGGCCTTGACGCCCGCCGGGTCCCCGGCCTCCGCTGCGTCGACACCCGTCGCGCCGCTGTCGATCCACAGCCCGCGCTCGTACGGCAGCCGGACCACCATGGGGACGCGCAGCGCCGGCCGCTCGGCCAGGTGCAGGTCACCCAGGCGGATGCCGATCTCCATGGACTCCGGTGCCCGCCAGGCCGTCCAGGCGGGTGAGTCCCAGCGGGCCAGGGCCGGCGGCAGGGTCGCTTCGAGCGTGGCGAGTTCGGCTTCGAGGTGCCCGCTGTCGCGGTCGAGCTTGGCCTGGGCCTGCTCCACCATGTCGCGGTGCTTGGCGCGGGCCTGCTCCTGCGCGGCCTGACCGGCGGCGGAGACCCGGGCCGACGGGTCGCCGAGGATCGTCTCCAGGTCCTTGTCGAGGCGCTGCTCAGCGTAGGCCGCGGCGGAGTGGTAGGCCGCGCCCGACCGGGCGGCGTCCTCGAAGATGCTCCAGATGTCGTCGTACTTCTTCTCGACCGCGCGCCGCGCCTCGCGGTCCGCGGACTCGGCGAGGGTCTCGGCCGAAGGGGCCGCCATGGGCAGCGACGTAGGCTGTCCGGCCACCGACGCGGGGACCGGCCGCGCCGCCGCCCGGGTGGGATGGACGTACGACAAAGGGCCGGGCGGCAGCGGCTCGGCGCTCGGCGGGGCCGCGTTGTGCGCCCCGGGCTGGGGACCGCCGAACCCGGCCCGCACCCGGTCCACGATGGGGGCGCGCAACCGCACGCCGACGTCGCTGAGGAACCCGTCGAGCCCGCTGTCATAGCCCTGGCCGACGGCCCTGACCTTCCAGGCACCCCGGCGGCGGTACAGCTCGACGGTCTGGAGGGCCTTCTCGCTGCTCAGGCCGGTGATGGTGAACCGGGCGTACGACGTGCCGTCGGTGAGCACGGTGGTGACGGGCGCGGCGACCGCGCCGAAGCGGGACACCCCGCCGCCTTCGATCGTCAGACCCACCAGGACCCGGTCGACGTCCGCCGGGAGCGCCCCGAGGTCGACGGCAACCGCGCCCCGGGCGACGTCCACCCCGGCGGCGGTGTTGCCGCCGGAGACCAGCACATCGGCGTCCGAGCGCACCCGCTGGTCGGCACCGACCAGGACGACGACCGTCTCGACCGGGCACTGCGCGGCCAGTTCGACCGTCACCCGGGGCGAGGTCAGCGGCAGATTCTGTCCTCGGACCAGCTCCGTAGTCACGCGTGCGCCCCCTGGCGTCTGGAAAACCATCCGGAAAATGAAGTACGGGCCGGGCGGCACCAGTCGTCCTGGTGCTTCCCGGCCCGCCTTACTGTGCCAGCACAGTGGGGGCTGCCGTACGGCAGCCCGACACTGTTACAGGTGTGCCGCCATCGCCGGCAGCAGGTCCTGGATCGTGCGGCCGTTGGTGGGCTCGCCGATCGCGGCCATCTTCCAACCGCCGCTGTGGCGGTACAGCTTCGCCATGATCTGGCCGGTGAAGTTGCCACCGCCCGACAGCGTGTAGCGGGCCAGCTCCGTGCCGGTGGTCTCGTCGACCAGACGGCAGAAGGCGTTCTCGATCTCCGCGAACGTCTGCCCCTGGAAGGAGCTGACGGTGAAGACGATCTGGGTGACGTGGACCGGCACGCGGTTCAGGTCGACGAGGATCGACTCGTCGTCGCCGTCGCCCGCCCCGGTGAGGTTGTCACCGGTGTGCCGGACCGAGCCGTCGTCGCTGGTCAGGTGACCGAAGTAGACGGCGTCGCGCGGCGCCTTGTCGTCGCTGAACAGGACACACGAGGCGTCCAGGTCGACGTCCTTCTCACGGCTGCCGAAGAAGCCCTTCTTCTTGATGGCGTCCCAGCCCAGGCCCATGCGGACCATGGTCAGCTCGCCGCCACCGGGCTTCTCCAGCGAGATCCTCTGGCCCTTAGACATGTTCACGGCCACTGAGCTGTCTCCCTCACATCTGTGTGTGCACCGACGCGTGTCCCCGGCTGGGGCCGCTTCCGGTGTCGAACCTACCCGTCATGACGTTCAGCCGTGCTGTTGCGTTCCCCATTGCGGCGGCCCGCAGGGCCTTCCCACGCTCCTGCGCCGCGTCCAGTCGCCCACTGTGGCAGAGGTCACGCGATGCCGATCTCCTTCATCGCCCGCAGTTCCTTCTTCAGCTCGCCGACCTCGTCACGGAGCCGGGCCGCGAGCTCGAACTGCAACTCGGAGGCGGCGGCCCGCATCTGATCGGTCATCAGCTGGATCATGTCCTGCAGATCGACCGCCGGCAGCGTCTTCGCGTCCTTCAGCGCCCGGCCCCTGGACGGGACGGGGGCCTTGACCCGGCCCTTGCCGCTGCTCAGCAGGTTCTGCGTGTCGGAGTCCTCACGCGCGATCGAGTCGAGGATGTCGACGATCTTCTTGCGCAGCGGCTGCGGGTCGATGCCACGCTCGGTGTTGTACGCGACCTGGCGTTCGCGCCGCCGGTTGGTCTCGTCGATGGCCTTCTCCATGGCGGGGGTCATCTTGTCCGCGTACATGTGCACCTGGCCTGAGACGTTGCGGGCGGCCCGCCCGATCGTCTGGATCAGCGCGGTGGCCGAGCGCAGGAACCCCTGCTTGTCCGCGTCGAGGATCGCCACGAGCGACACCTCCGGCAGGTCGAGGCCCTCGCGCAGCAGGTTGATGCCGACCAGGACGTCGTACTCGCCCAGGCGCAGTTCGCGCAGGAGCTCCACCCGGCGCAGCGTGTCGACGTCGGAGTGCAGGTAGCGGACCCGGACGCCCTGCTCCACGAAGTAGTCCGTGAGGTCCTCGGACATCTTCTTCGTCAGGGTCGTCACGAGCACCCGCTCGTTCTTCTCCGTCCGTGTCCTGATCTCGTGCAGGAGGTCGTCGATCTGGCCCTCGGTCGGCTTGACGACGACTTCCGGGTCGATGAGGCCGGTCGGGCGGATGATCTGCTCGACGAAGCCGTCCCCCTTGGCCAGTTCGTACTTGCCGGGGGTGGCCGACAGGTAGACGGTCTGGTCGATGCGCTCGGCGAACTCCTCCCACCGCAGCGGGCGGTTGTCCATCGCCGACGGGAGGCGGAAGCCGTGCTCGACGAGCGTGCGCTTGCGCGACGCGTCGCCTTCGTACATCGCGCCGATCTGCGGCACGGTCACGTGCGACTCGTCCAGGACCAGCAGGAAGTCCTCGGGGAAGTAGTCGAGGAGGGTGTAAGGGGGGGTGCCGGGCTCGCGGCCGTCGATGTGCCGGGAGTAGTTCTCGATGCCGGAGCAGGTCCCGATCTCGCGCATCATCTCGAGGTCGTACGTGGTGCGCATGCGCAGCCGCTGCGCTTCGAGGACCTTGTTCTGCTTCTCCATGCGCTGGAGCTGCCCGCCGAGTTCGTCCTCGATGCGGACGACGGCCTTGCTCATCCGCTCGGCGCCCGCGACGTAGTGCGAGGTGGGGAAGATCAGCAGTTTGTCGATCTCCGAGACCAGCTCACCGGTGACCGGGTTGAGGTAGCTGAGCCGCTCGATCTCGTCGCCGAACATCTCGATCCGGACCGCGAGTTCCTCGTACGACGGAATGATCTCGATGGTGTCGCCGCGCACCCGGAAGGTGCCGCGGGTGAAGGCGATGTCGTTGCGGGCGTACTGCATCGCGACCAGGTGCCGCAGGAGGTCCTCGCGGTCCGTGCGGTCGCCGACGGCCACCGCGACCGCGTGCTCGAAGTACTCCTTCGGCGTGGCCAGGCCGTAGATCGCCGAGACGGTGGCGACCACGATGACGTCGCGCCGGGTGAGCAGCGAGCGGGTGGTGGAGTGCCGCAGCCGCTCGACCTCCTCGTTGATGGAGGAGTCCTTCTCGATGTACGTGTCCGTCTGCGGGACGTACGCCTCGGGCTGGTAGTAGTCGTAGTACGAGACGAAGTACTCGACGGCGTTGTTGGGCATCAGCTCGCGGAACTCGTTGGCGAGTTGCGCGGCGAGGGTCTTGTTGGGCGCCATGACCAGCGTCGGGCGCTGGAGCTTCTCGATCAGCCAGGCGGTGGTGGCCGACTTGCCGGTGCCGGTGGCGCCGAGCAGGACGACGTCCTTCTCCCCCGCGGTGATGCGCTTTGTCAGCTCTTCGATCGCCGCCGGCTGGTCACCGCTGGGTGTGTACGGGCTGATGACCTCAAAGGGCGCCGTGGAACGCTCGATGTCAATGACGGGTCGCATGGCTACCACCGTACGGGCAACCACTGACAGCGCAGTGGACGTAGAACTCACCGCGCTGGGAACGAGTCGAATTTGTCGTTACTGAATCGCAATATGGCGATGCCCAGTCACCCACCGTGACCGCAAAAAGGGCGCGGGGGGGGTAACCAAACCAAAGGCAGACCGGGTTATCACTCTCCGACACCGACGCGCCTGCATCTTCATTTCGACATGGAAACCAACCATTGACCCGGTCGCCACGGGGCTGGAGGATCAACCCCGGTGAGCGGGGTCACAACCCAACCACGCCACAACCAATATCCACTTCGATGGTCGAGGCTCCGGCGCAGCAACGCCGAAGCCTCATCCCCACCATCGCGCCACAGACACAGGCGACAACGATGGCGAAGCTCTCCGGTCCGCTCACGCGGACCCGTTCCATCATCGCGAAGACTACCGTCATCGGCGGGTTGGCGGCCCTCGCCGTCCTGTCCGCCGCCCCGGTGGCTAACGCCGGCGGCACCAGCGGCACGACCAACGGCTGCTACAGCACCTGGGGCAGCACCGGAACGAACGGCCACTGCTACCCGGTCACGGCCACGGGTAACTTCCGGGTCAGCGCTGTCTGCAACTACGAATCCGATGGCAGCTCCAGCTGGAACTACTTCTATCAGGGTTCGAACATCGGCGGATTCGGCCAGTACAACTGCACGTTCGCTATCTCCCGGTCCTGGGTCGGCTACACAGGCGGCTGATTACTCACGACCGGACCGCACTGACAGCACTGCCGCCTGACGGTGGCTGATCACTGGGCGCCTCCAGAATCTTGGGGGCGCCCAGTCGTACATAGAGAGAGGCGAAAACGTGGAACCGATCGCCAGCGTGACCGGGCTTGTCCAAGGATACGGTCGCAACGTCATTATCCCTGGGCTGGATCTGGACATCGACTGTTCGGTGTTAGGGCTGCTCGGGCCCAACGGAGCAGGTAAGACAACACTGCTCCGCACCCTGGCCACGGTTGCGCCACCCCGGCAGGGAATTCTCACTGTGTGCGGCGACGTGGTCGATTCCGAGAAATCAGCACGCCTAGCCCGGAAGAACATCGGATACCTCCCACAGGACTTCGGTTATTACCCGTCGTTCTCCGTGCGGGATTTCGTACGGTATTCCGCCTGGCTCCGCTCAGTGCCCACCCGCCAGGCTGACGCGGCGACCGAGCGCGCCATCGCCGCTGTCGGACTGACCGAAAAAGCCAACGCCCGCCTGAAGTCCCTTTCCGGAGGCATGCTCCAGCGCGCGGGGATCGCCTGCACCATCGTCGGCTCACCCAAGTTGCTGCTTCTCGACGAACCCACCGTCGGTCTGGATCCGGCGCAGCGGCTCGAATTCCGGGAAATCATCCGTTCTTTCCCGGATGCCGCTGTCGTGCTCAGCACCCACCTCATCGAGGACGTCGCGGCGGTCTGCGACGAGGTGATCGTAATGAGCGATGGCCGCGCCCTCTTCCGTGGCACCCCTGGCGCGCTGGCCGAACAGGGGAACGCCGACAGTGCGGGTGACAGCGACCTGGAACGTGGCTACATGACTGTTCTCGACCTGGGGAAGGTCGCTGTCTGATGCGCGTCTACTGGATTGAACTCCGGCGCTCGCCACTGCTCTGGTGGTTTCCCGTACTCATCATCATCGATCTGGCCGCCGTGTTCGGCCGTGCCCAGTGGTGGATCGGGGTTTGGCCGCAGGCCAGTGTCGCCGTCCAGATCCCTGCCCTCTACCTCGGTCCTGCCCTCGCCGCAGCCGCCGCCTGGGCCGCTGGTCGCGACAGTCGCGCGAAGAGCGCGCCCGCCGCGCTGCAGACCTCGACGCGGTCCCGTTGGCGGGCGGACGCGATCCAGCTCTCCACGACTCTCGTCTACGGCACTCTCGCGTACGCCGTGGGCCTGGTGCTCGCGGCCTCGGCCAGCGCTTCCGACGCGGGTCCCGGGTTCCTCTGGCCCGGCTACCTGCTGCTCGGTTTCAGCGTGCTCGTTCTCTGCGCCGGTCTCGGCCATGCGGTAGGGCGTTGGGCCCGTTCGCTGCTCGCCGCACCCGCGATCTGCGGACTCGCCTGCTTTGTGTTCCTCGCCTGGCTCGGAAACGAAAACACGTTCGGCTTCTTCGTGCTGACCGGAAGTCCGGCGGCTACCGTCGACCCGTGGCCGATCGCAGCACGTCTCGCCCTTGGCGCAGCCACCGTCGCATTCGCTCTCACACTGCCCGGCTTGTGGGCCAGACGCGGCGACGGCTGGCGCCCGGCGCCCCGCCGTGTGGTCCTGGCCGGAGTGGTGGTCCTGGCTGTACTCGCATCAGCGGTAGGGGTCGGCACCATGGGCCCGGTGCAGGTGGCACGGGCCGCACCCCGGACTCCCCTCTGTTCGGCGGGCGCACCCAAGATCTGTCTCTGGCCTGAGGACCGCAAGTACCTTCCTGAGTTCACCACCATGGCCGAGCGCATCGCCGCATTGCCACCCGGACTCATCACACTTCCGCCGGCCTTCTACGAACTGGGTCTACGCGGAAAGGAGTTCCAGTACACGGACTTCCCCATCAGTGAGGGTTCGCTCTGGACGGCCGCGGAGAACATGTCCGTTGCGATCCTTCAGGCGACCGTGCCCATGCACTGTGCCAGCGCCAAGCCTTCCGACGAACAACGCGCAGTCCAGGCTTCCTGGGAGATCGGCGCGTGGCTGAACAACAGGATCACCGGAACCGGTCAGCCCTCCGATGTGCACGGCGGCCCACCGGGTATCGACACAGCCGCCATCACCTCCCTGACCAACCGCCCGGAGGCAGAACAGGATGCCTGGGTACGGGCCAGACTGGCGGTTATCCGGGAGATGCCCTGTGCCTGATCTGGCGGCTTCCACCCTCAGATACCTGCGACCCCGGCAGTCCACGGCCCTCCTGGTCGGCCTTGTCCTCATCGCCGTTTGCGAAGCGCTCATCGGATCGGTCAACCTCGCTCTGCCCTCCGCGCGCCCTGCGGGAATAGTCTCTGTTCCATTTCGCCGGGAACTCCCAGTGGCACTGGCCGCCCTCGCTGTGGGCAGCCTCCGAAGCGCTGGCATGACGTCCTTCGAGCAGTCCGCGGGCAGTGTTCTACGGCGCTTCGAACTAGCGCATCTGATGCTCGGCACTCTGCTGACATCCGCGCTCGTAGCTGTCGCGGAGGCATTCTCCACCAACCTGGAGACCTTGATGATCATGGAGCGAAGCCTTCTGCTCTGGACAGGCCTTGCCGTGATTTCCGGCCGCCTCTTCGGCTGGTCCCTGTCCTGGGTGCTTCCCGTCGCAAGCATCTTCCCCGTGACGTACTTCGGCGCGAGTGATGACGGCCGGATGAGCTGGTGGGACTGGACCGGCCAGCCCGCACACGACACAGCTTGCTGGCTTCTTGCCGCGCTGAGCATCCTGCTCGCCGTTGCGGCTACAACCCTGACGCCCTGGCGGATCAACTGGATCCGGAGGTCACTACTCCCAGCAGCCGCGTCAGCGAAAGGTTCGGCCAGGACGGCTTCTCAACGGTAGGCCCCCGTCAGGCGCTCCCACAAGGCGTCGAGCTGCGGCTGGAGCGCCGGCAGCGGGCCGTCGTTGTCGATCACGACGTCGGCGGCCTTGAGCCGGTCCGCACGGGTCGCCTGGGCGGCCATCCGGGCGCGGGCGTCGTCCTCGGTCATACCGCGCAGCCGGACGAGCCGGTCGAGCCGGGTCGCGGGTCGGGCGTCGACGACGACGACGATGTCGTACGCGTCCGCGAGCTTGTTCTCGACCAGGAGCGGGACGTCGTGGACGACGACGTCGTCCGGGCCCGTCCCGGACTCCAGTTCGGCGTAGCGGGCGCCGACCAGGGGGTGCACGATGCTGTTGAGGATCCTGAGCCGGTCCGGGTCACTGAAGACGATCCTCCCGAGCTTCGGCCGGTCCAGGGAGCCGTCGGGCAGGACCACGTCGGCGCCGAACGCTTCGATGACCGCTGTCAGTCCCGCCGTGCCCGGTGCGACGACCTCACGGGCGAGCTTGTCCGCGTCGATGACCACCGCGCCCAGCATCGCGAGCCTGCGCGCCACTTCGCTCTTGCCGGACCCGATGCCGCCGGTCAGTCCCACCTTCACCATGCGCCACACCGTACAGCCTCAAAAAGGCGTGACCCCGGTCCGGTGCACCGGACCGGGGTCACGCCATGCTTCTGATCAATTCAGATCAAGTCAGTTCAGTTCAGATCAGATCAGATCAGTTCAGATCAGTTCAGATCTGAACTGGTCAGAAGGGGAGCTTGCGGAAGATCGGGCGCGGCACGTGGCGCACGGCCGACATCACGAAGCGCAGCTTGCCCGGCACCCACACGGTGGCGGACTTCTTCTTCAGGCCCTTGATGATCCCGTCGGCGACCACGTCGGGCGTGGTGGCCATCGGGCCGTCCGCCATGCCCTCGGTCATGCGCGTGCGCACGAAGCCGGGGCGGACGACCATCACGTGCACGCCGGTGCCGTGCAACTTGTCACCCAGGCCCTGGGCGAAGGCGTCCAGGCCGGCCTTGGTGGAGCCGTAGATGAAGTTCGACTTGCGGGCCCGCTCACCGGCGACCGAGGAGATCACCGCGAGCTGGCCGTGGCCCTGGCGGACCAGGGCGTTGGCGGCGGCCAGACCGGCGGAGACGCCGCCGACGAAGTTGACCTGGGCGACGCGCGCGGCGGCGGCCGGGTCCTTCTCGTCGGCCTCCTGGTCGCCGAGCACACCGAAGGCGAGCAGCACGACGTCGATGTCGCCCTTGGCGAACACCCCGTCGATGGTCTTCTCATGGCCCTCGGGCAGCGCGGCGTCGAACGCGACGGCTTCGACGTCGGTCGCGCCCGCCGCCTTCAGGTCGGCGACGGCCTTGTCCAGGCGGGCGGACGGCCGCCCGGCGAGCACGACCCGGCGGACCCGCTCACCGACCAGCTTCTTCGCTGTGGTCAGCGCGATCTCGGAGGTGCCACCGAGGATCAGCAGGGACTGGGGCTCGCCCAGGGCGTCGTTCACAGGGTTTCCTTCACGTGCGGCAGGTTGACGGAGAAAGACTTAGACGAGGTCCGGCATGAGACGGGCCCCAGGCGGCGCGCCTGGCCGGACACGCTGCGCCGGCCGGGGGACGAACCCCCGGACCCCCGGCGCAACCGCGGCCGGCTCCGGCCCTCAGGCGAGCCCCAGGCGGCGCGCCTGGTCCGACACGAACACACCGTCCGGGTCGACCGCGGCGCGCACCTTGCGGAACTCCGGGAGGCGCGGGTACATCCGGCCCAGGTCCGCCGGGTCCATCCGGGAGTCCTTGGCCAGGTAGAACCGGCCGTCGTTGGACAGCACCAGTTCGTCCAGCTCACGCAGCAGCCGGCCCAGACCGGGGGTGTTGACCGGGAAGTCGAGCGTCAGGGTCCAGCCCGGTTTGGGGAAGGACAGGAAGCCCGCGTTGCCCGGACCGAAACGCTTGAGCACGGTCAGCGAGGACGGGGCTCCGGCGTCGCTGATCTTCTGCACGATCCGGCGCAGCGCGTCCTCGGCACCGAACGGCACGATCAGCTGGTATTGCAGGAAGCCGGTTCTGCCGTACACCCGGTTCCACTCGTGGACCAGGTCCAACGGGTGGAAGAACGCGGTGATGCCCTGTAGCTGGCCGACCTTGTGCTTGGGCGCCTTGCGGTACCACAGCTCGTTGAACACGCCCATGGTGAGCTTGTTCGGCAGCCAGCCCGGGACGATGTCCGGGACGGTCGCCAGGGTGCCGGACTTGAACTGCAGCGGACGGGCCCGCTTCTTCGCCGGCAGGTCCTCCAGCTTCGCGAACTCACCGCAGGTGAGCACCGAACGGCCGAGGTTCTTCCCCTTGGCCAGGCAGTCGAGCCACGCGACGGTGTAGGTGTACTTGTCGTCTGTTTCGGCCATCACCGACATGATGCCGTCGAGGTCGGTCGTCCGGTCGGTGTCGACGGAGACCAGCGACGTCTCGATCGGCGTCATCCGGATGGTCGCGGAGAGCACCACGCCGGTCAGGCCCATGCCTCCGGCGGTGGCCCAGAACAGGTCGGGCTCGCCCTCGGGGGTGATGCTCTTGACGGTGCCGTCGGCGAGCAGCAGGTCGAACGCCAGGACGTGGTCGCAGAAGCTGCCCTGCGCGTGGTGGTTCTTGCCGTGCACGTCGGCGCCGATGGCGCCGCCCACGGTCACCTGGCGGGTGCCGGGCGTCACCGGGACGAAGAAGCCGAACGGCACGAACATCTCGATCAGCCGGTCCAGGCTGACGCCCGCTTCGGCGGTGATGACTCCGTTTTCGAGGTCCACGGACAGGATCCGGTCGAGACCGGTCATGTCCAGGACGAGACCGCCGCCGTTCTGTGCCGGGTCGCCGTAGGAGCGGCCCAGGCCGCGGGCGATGACACCGCGTTCCGTACGGCGGCCCAGTGCGGCGGCGACCTGCTCGCGGGTGGTGGGGGTGACCACCTCCGCGGTGGTCGCACAGGTGCGACCCCAGCCCGACAACGCCTCACGGCGGACGGTCGGAAGTACAGCGGCCCAGTGGCCGTCAGACATGGAAGACTCCCAGCGAGAACGTGATCAGCCAAGCGGCGCCGAGGCCCATCATGACCTTGTCCTTCAAGACGACGTCCTCGGGCGTACCGGCGGTTCCGGAGTCCACGTACACGGCGTAGCGCAGTAGCGCGAAGACGAACGGGATCAGCGAAATCTGCTGCCAGGCTACCGTCGCGTCGCCGACCGGGATCTCGAAGGCCCACAGGCTGTACGTCACGACGGTGACGGCCACGGCCGTCTGCCACACGAAACGCAGGTAGGTGATGGAGTAGTTCGCCAGCGAGGCCCGGGTCTTGGCCGCGTCCTCGCCCATGAGGACCATCTCCGAGTAGCGCTTGCCCGCCACCATGAACAGTGAGCCGAACCCGGCGGTCAGCAGGAACCAGCGCGACAGCGGCAGGTCGGAGGCTGTGCCGCCGACCATGGCGCGGAACAGGAAGCCCGACGCGACCATGGCGAGGTCCAAAACCACCGCGTGCTTGAACGCGAAGCTGTAGACGATCTGCGAAACGATGTACAGGCCGACGACCACGCCGGTGGCGGTGTTCAGCAGCAGCACCGCGGCGACGACCGCCAGGACCGACAGGATCGGTCCGAGCACCCATGCCAGCTTGATCGGCACGGCACCCGAGGCGATCGGGCGGAAGCGCTTCTTGGGGTGCTCGCGGTCGGACTCGACGTCGGCCGCGTCGTTGATGTAGTAGATCGACGCGGCGGCCAGGCTGAACACCAGGAACGCGAGTGCGCTGTTGCTCAGTACGGAGGCCTCGTTCAGCTGCGCGGCGGCCAGCGGCGCGGCGAACACCAGGACGTTCTTGACCCACTGTTTGGGCCGGCCGAGCTTGATCAGGCCGAGCAGCAGGCTGCCCTGGCCGGGGGCTTCGACGCCCGGCGTGCCGGACTGCGCCGGCAGTACGGCGCCGGTGATCGTGTTGTCCGTCTTGACGGACTCGGTG
Source organism: Kitasatospora sp. UYEF31 (assembly GCF_057291755.1). Lineage (NCBI taxonomy): Bacteria > Bacillati > Actinomycetota > Actinomycetes > Kitasatosporales > Streptomycetaceae > Kitasatospora > Kitasatospora sp. UYEF31. The sequence goes on along the minus strand of NZ_JBXAWK010000011.1, from coordinate 87,637 downwards.
GTTGTGTCTGTCACGTTGGGTTCAGACCCCTTCGGTACTCGCTGCGCGGCGGGACCAGGCCCTGCCCAGGCGCCCGGCGACGATGCCCAGGGCAACGCCGCCGATGACATCGGTCGGATAGTGCACGCCGACGACCAGGCGCGAAGCGCAGGTCGCAGCGGCGGCGGGAACGGTGACCGATCCGGGCAGGAGGCCTTTGAAGGCCACGGCGGCGGCAGCGGAGGACACCGAGTGTGAGGAGGGGAAACTGTGCTTGCCTGCGGTCTTGACCAGCGGTTTCATATCGTCCATGTCCGGACGCGGGCGTCGGACGATCCGCTTGACCACCATGCTGGCGGCATGCGCTCCGGCGATGGTCGCGGTCGCGCGCAGCCAGTCGCCGCGGCGGTCCTTGTCGACCGCCGCGCCGATCAGCCCGGCGGCGAGCCAGACTCCGGCGTGCTCACCGGCGAAGGACAGTGCCCTGCTGGCCGCGACGAGGTTCGGGTGGCCACTGCGGACCCGCACACCGCGGTACAGCGCCACGTCCGTCCCGTTGACGGCACTCAGCAACTGTCCGGTGGTCAGTGCTCCACCAGAGGCCATACCGTTTCCCTCACTCCCACGACGACGATGACGACTCATGTCGTCGGAACTGCTGTGCTTCAGGACTTCTTTGTCCGGGACTCCGGCGGCCGGCCCCGTGTGCCACCAGGGCGGTCCCGCGTTCGCGGGCCGCGCCGTGGTCAACGACGGGGACGCTCCCAGGATGCCGTCGGCCCGTGTCCGGCCCGGGTGAGGGGCGGACCGTCCGGAGCTGAGAGGACCGCTTCGTCCGTCCCGGCACCGGGCACCGACGAACCAGCGTACGCGAGCCCATCCTTGCCCCGTGGCCACTCCGGCACGGCCAGTCGTCCCGGTCACAAGACGACAAAAGTCCCGGATGTCTGTACGTTTCCCCAGGTCAAGGGCTTTCCGACGAGTGAGGAGCAGTCAGTGCGCCGCGTCTTTTCGTAACAGAACCGTGGCATTGCAGTTGGGTGTCAGTAGCCGGTCGCACACTCGTGCGATCTGACGGGCCGGGGTGGGATCTATCAGGAATCAACGCACCGAAACGGGCGAAAATGCCCCGGCGACCAACTTTTCCGGCACCCCACCGCCGTTCACCCGTACGGCCCACACGTCCGAGCCTGGCCCCGGACCGTCCGGCAGCGCGTAGGCGACGGTCGAGTCGTCCAGCCACAGGACCTGGTCGTCCACACTCCGGGTCTCGGCGAGCGGGGACTCCTTCATGGTCTTCAGATCCAGTACGTACAGCCGCCAGGGCCGCAGGCGGTCGGCGGAGACCTTCTTCTTGAAGGCGATCCGGGTGCCGTCCGGGGACAGGGACGGGCATTCGGCGTTCTCCCGGACGACGACGGCGGTGCGCGCCCTGAGGTCGCCGCGGATCAGGTAGGTCTTCCCGGAGACGGCCAGCCCCATGGTGGCGTAGAAGGTGGTGTCGTCGGCGGCGAAGGTGACGCCCCAGAAGTTTCGGTCCGGTTCCCTGACGACCGCGGCCCCGCGGACCACCTCGAACTCCTCCAGGTCCGTGGCCGGTCCCGGGCTGCGGACGTCCATGACCATCGTCCGGGTCGCGTACGAAGTCGCGGCGTACGAGTCGCCGTAGACGAAGGTCGTCCAGGCCGCGAACCGGCCGGAGGGTGAGACCCGGGCCCGGTCCGGGGTGCCGTCGACGGGGATACGGCGCTGTTCGCGGAACTGCGAGTCCATGATCATCGCGTAGGCCTGCGGGGTGCGCCCCGCGGTCACCGTCAGGCAGATGCCCGTGCCGGCCGCCGCGTAGAGGCGGTCGCACTTGAATCCGGACAGCGTACGGGGACCTTGCGGGGCGTCGAGCGGGACCGAGGCGACCTCCCCGAAGCCGCCCGCCGTGCCGAGCGCGGTGTTGTGGAACAGCAGCCTGGGCGGGGCCGCACCGGGACCGATCTCCAGCGGACGCGTCGCCGCCGGGGCGTCCGGGCCCTTCCCCGGCGGCTTCTCCGCCACCCTGCCGCTGGACCACGGTTCCTTCTGGACCGCGTAGACGGTCGCCGCACCGGCAAGCGCGACCACGCACAGCAGTGCTGTGACCAGGAGCCGCCCGGACAACCGGCGGGCAGTTCGGTCAGACGCGTCCGGAAGTAGACCTCTCACGTCCGCGTCCCCCTCCCCGTGACCGTCTGGCAGCGACGCTACCGGCCACGGTCCGGCCCGGGGTGGAAACGACGGAAGGCCCCGCCCCCTCGGCATGAGGGGGCGGGGCCTTCCGTACAAGCTGACCGGTCAGCCGGTCAGGCCGTCAGAGCTTCAGCTCTGGCCGCCCGCCAGCTTCTCGCGCAGTGCCGCCAGGGCCTCGTCGGAAGCGAGGGCGCCACCCGACTCGGCCGGAGCCGAGGAGTAGGAGGTGCCGGTGCCGCCGCCGCCGCCGCCGCCGCCGGTGGACGCGCCACCGGTGGAGGCGCCGGGCTCGACCTTGGTGGCGTTGCCGCCGATGGCCGCCTGGGCGATGGCCTCAGCCTCGGCCTCACGCGACTTGGTGACCTGGGTCTGGTGCGCCTCGAAGCGGGCCTGCGCCTCGGCGTACTGGGTCTCCCAGACCTCACGCTGCTTGTCGAAGCCCTCGAGCCAGTCGTTGGTCTCCGGGTCGAAGCCCTCCGGGTAGATGTAAGCACCCGCGTCGTCGTACGTCGCGGCCATGCCGTACAGCGTCGGGTCGAACTCGGCCGCGGCCGGGTCCTCGCCGAACGCCTCGTTGGCCTGCTTCAGCGAGAGGCTGATACGGCGGCGCTCGAGGTCGATGTCGATGACCTTGACGAAGATCTCGTCGTTGACCTGGACGACCTGCTCCGGGATCTCCACGTGGCGCTCGGCCAGCTCGGAGATGTGGACCAGGCCCTCGATGCCCTCGTCGACGCGGACGAACGCGCCGAACGGGACGAGCTTGGTGACCTTACCGGGGACGACCTGGCCGATCTGGTGCGTCCGGGCGAACTGCTGCCACGGGTCTTCCTGCGTCGCCTTGAGCGACAGGGAGACACGCTCGCGGTCCATGTCGACGTCGAGGACCTCGACGGTGACTTCCTGGCCGACCTCGACAACCTCGGACGGGTGGTCGATGTGCTTCCAGGACAGCTCCGAGACGTGGACCAGACCGTCGACGCCGCCGAGGTCGACGAACGCGCCGAAGTTGACGATCGAGGAGACGACGCCGGTGCGGACCTGACCCTTCTGCAGGGTCGTGAGGAACGTCTGGCGCACCTCGGACTGGGTCTGCTCGAGCCAGGCGCGGCGGGACAGGACCACGTTGTTGCGGTTCTTGTCCAGCTCGATGATCTTGGCCTCGAGCTCCTTGCCGACGTACGGCTGGAGGTCGCGGACACGGCGCATCTCGACCAGCGAGGCCGGGAGGAAGCCGCGGAGGCCGATGTCGAGGATGAGACCACCCTTGACGACCTCGATGACGGTACCGGTGACGATCCCGTCTTCTTCCTTGATCTTCTCGATGGTGCCCCAGGCGCGCTCGTACTGTGCGCGCTTCTTCGAGAGGATCAGGCGGCCTTCCTTGTCCTCCTTCTGGAGGACGAGGGCCTCGATGTGGTCGCCGACGGCGACAACCTCGTGCGGGTCCACGTCGTGCTTGATCGACAGTTCGCGCGAGGGGATGACACCCTCGGTCTTGTAGCCGATGTCGAGCAGGACCTCGTCCCGGTCGACCTTCACGATCACGCCATCCACGATGTCGCCGTCGTTGAAGTACTTGATCGTGGCATCGATCGCTGCGAGGAAGTCTTCCTCGGAACCGATGTCGTTGACCGCCACCTGCGGGGTGGTGAGGGTGGTCTCGGTGCTGCTCGTCATAGGGGGAAAGGCTCCGGTGCGGACAGAAGTCGTTGGTAAAACCACGCTCCAGGACCCTGTTTCGCCGTGTCTCCTGACGCCGACCGACAAAGGGGTCGACGACCAGGGTGACAACACGGTGAGCGCAACCTGCTATGTCTGAGTTCGCACAGGCCCGCGGCGCAACTTGCAGCATACGGGGCTGTCCGGGCACGGTCAACGCGCCCCCAGCCGACGGCGGTGCCGACGGTGCGGGTGCGGACGGGCCGGATGGTCGTCACGACGGGACGCGCTACACGCACTACGTGCAGAACGGGCACGTCGCCAGACGGTAACGTACGCCGCCGGGCCGCACCATCCCCTGCCCGCGTTTTCCCGGGGCCGGCCCCCGGCCCTCCGGTGCGGCGGTCAGACCCCGCCCGGCCCCCCACCCCGCAGTGAGGCGGTAGCAGAGCAGTGCACCCCGTGACCGAGTCGCCCGGACAGCCGACCACCGGGCCGGCCGGCCCCACCGACGCGGAGACCGCCGTACGGCGCGACGCGGACACCCGGGAGAGCGCCACGGCGTCGCGGCACTGGTGGGACGGTGAGGCCGACGAGTACCAGGCCGAGCACGGGGGCTTCCTCGGCGACGCCCGCTTCGTGTGGGGTCCGGAGGGCCTGGACGAGGACCACGTCCACCTGCTCGGCGCGGACGTGACGGGGCGCAGCGTTCTGGAGGTCGGCGCGGGCGCCGCCCAGTGCGCCCGCCGGCTCCTCGCCCGCGGCGCGCTGCCGGTCGCCCTGGACCTGTCGCACCGGATGCTGCTGCACTCCCGCCGGATCGACGCGGGCCTCGGCGTGCGCGTCCCGGTGGTGCAGGCCGAGGCCGGGGCACTGCCCTTCGCCGACGAGTCGTTCGACCTGGCGTTCTCCTCGTACGGCGCGCTGCCGTTCAGCCCCGACGGGGCCGGGATCATGAGCGAGGTCTTCCGGGTGCTCAAGCCCGGCGGCCGGTGGGTCTTCTCGATCACGCACCCGATCCGCTGGGCGTTCCCGGACGAGCCCGGACAGGAAGGGCTGACAGCCGTCACGTCCTACTTCGATACGACGCCGTACGTGGAACAGGACGCCGGCGGCAACGCGACCTACGTCGAACACCACCGGACCCTGGGCATGCGGGTCCGCGAGGTCGCCCGCGCCGGGTTCCGGATCGCCGACCTCGTCGAGCCGGCGTGGCCGGCGGAGAACAAGCAGGTGTGGGGCGGCTGGAGCCCGCTGCGCGGGGAACTGATCCCGGGGACCGCGGTCTTCGTGTGCGACAAGACCTGAGCCTGTTCCTCATGTCCGGAAACGGGTGGAACCGCGGCGGGGGTACTCCCGTACGCCCACCGCGGTCCGGCTGTTCCAGGTGTGTCAGCCGTCCCAGGCGGGTCAGTGCCGCCGACCGTGGCCGTTCGCCGTGCCGACCTGCCCGGGGAGGGCTGACGGCGCGGCCGGGACCGGAGGTGGCAGCGCGGTGTCACCGGACACCACGGCCTGGACCCCGGTGACCGTGTGCCGCGGGGCGCCGACGCCGGCCGGGACCGGCCGCGGAGCTGGTTCCGGGGCCGCGGGGAGCGCCGCCGGTCCCGCCGGGGCGGGCTGGAGCCTGGTCGCGAGCCGGCCGGCGAGCACACCGATCCGCTCCCTGGCACCCGGACCGCTGTCCTTGGGGCCGCCGGACACGGCCTGCGCCGCCGCCGGGTCGCGGCGGTCGAAGAACTCCCGCAACAGCGCGGCCAGGAAGAGCAGGACGCCCACGACCACCAGGCCCAGCGGAAGCTGATCGTGGATCAGCTTCATCTGCGCGCTCTGTTCCTTGGCGTCCTCGACGAGCTTGTCCGACCACTGCGGCAGCATCTTGACCTTGCCGTCGAACACCTTGATGGCACTCGGCTGCGCGGTCGGGGTGTCCGCCGGCGGCGGGGTGCGCATCTCTTCCCGGTGGTCCTCCTCCGCGTACACCGGGGCACCGGTGACCGGCTCGACCCAGAAACGGCGGACGGTGGTGTACCAGCGCTCCATGCCCGCGGCCTCGACCGACTGCGGGGTCAGGCCGCCGGGGATCTGACTGGGCACCGGGACCTTCGTCCACGGCACCGTCTGCTCGAAGAAGTAGACGTGGAGCCCGTTGAAGTTCTGCGTACCGCTGTAGTGGATGGGCGCGGCGGTGTGCGACTGGGAGTCGTAGTAGTTGTAGTCGCGCTTCTGCGTGAAGAACGGCCACTTGTACTGGATCCCGGTGTGTGCGACAGGCTTGCCGTCGATGCTCTCCCCGCAGCAGTTCTCCGGGGCCTGGGTGACCGCGTCGAACGCGTACCGCTCGGGGATCTGGGTGAGCACGCTCCCGGCACTGTCGACCATCGCCAGGTTCATGTCCCAGACGACGGTGCCGCCCTTGGACAGCCCGGCGTTGGGCCGGACCGTCTGGATCATGTAGGCCTTGGCTTTGCCCTCGCCTTCGGGCGCTCCGAAGAGCGTGGCGTTCTCCGCCTGGAGCACCATGGTCTTGTACGCCTTCTCGCCACTGAGGGCCTTGGCGACCAGGCGCGGAAAGGCGTACTCGCGCAACAGCGGTGCCAGTGCCACGCAGAACACCGCCAGACCCAACAGGATCAGGCTGGATTTGCGACGCATTGAGGTTGTCCCCTTGCCGGTGGAGCCGGATACAGATCGGTAGTGCGGGGTGCGGCGGCCGGCCTGCCAGGGCCTGTTCTGGTGTTTCCCACCGGACCAGGGCGCGTTGTCCGGCACCGTGCGTCGCAAGGCGCCGGATCCGGACTCGTACCGGTCGTACCTGGAGGATTCGGCAGCGCCGCGAGGGGCGGTGCCGGGCGGCGCGGCCCCGGCGGGAAACCCGGAACAGGCCCTAAGGCTTGGCCGGCACCTTGGTGACCTGCAGCGGTTTGTCGATGGTGCCCGGCTCCGGCAGGGCGAAGGCCGTGAGCGCGAGGGTGACGCCGACGGCGAGGACGAGGCCGACGACCACGGAAATGACGGTGCGCACGATGCCCCACCTCCTTTCGGTGGTTCTGGAGTCTTCGTCGTGGACCCACTGGTTCGTCAGGAAGCCTTCCGGTTTCCCGGAACCGCACGGTAGCAAGCCCGGCCATGAATGAGAACACGTTGCAGATTGCCAACTGGCCCAAAAGGTCACAGCACCCCTGACCAGGGAGATTGAGAGCTTCCAACTGGGATTTACGCTACTCAGCGCTGATGAATAGTGACCAGGTCGACATTGTCATCCGTACAAGAACTTGTTCCTGGAACACGCGGACGGCCCGGTCGGGTGTCGTTCCTCCGACACCCGACCGGGCCGTGGTCCACCAACTCTCCTACAGCTTGGCCGCCGCCGGGGCCGCACTCCCAGCTGCCGGAACCACCGTCCTGGCGCCGCCCTTCGCGGGGTCGGCCTGCCCGGCCGTGGCCGGCGGTACGGGACACTGCTCCCGCTTCTGTTTCTCCTCGAAGGCCTTCAGCTGCTCCGCGGTCAGCCCGGCCTTGGCCGCGGCGTCCTGCGCCGGGGTCGGCGGCGGGGTGCACACGGCCGACGGTGAAGCCGGCTTGGACGGCGTCGTGGACGGCGACTTCGAAGGGTCCGGCGACTTCGAAGGGTCCGGCGACTTCGAAGGGTCCGGCGACTTCGAAGGGTCCGCGCTCGTCGGCGGAGTCTGCGAAGGCTTCCCGGACGGCGGCTGCGACGTCGGAGGCGTGCTGCCCGACGGCGTCCCGGACGGCGTCGTCGGCGGGGTCGTCGGCGGGGTCGTGGCCGGCCGCTGCGACGTCACCGGGTTCGACGTCACCGGAGTGGTCTTGTCCGGCGTCTTCACCGGCGGGACCGGCGGAGCCACCGTGGTGGGAGCGGGCGTCTTCACCGGGTCCGGCGCACGGACGTTGTCCGGCACCTGCTTCACACCGGTCCGGTAGTACTCCAGCCACGCCGAGACCGTACGGAAGTACTCCTCGGAACGGTTGTAGCTGAGGACCGCCGCCTTCAGCCCCGCCGGGTCGGCCATGCTCCGGTCCCCGGCGCACAGGTAGCGCGCCGCGCCCAGGGCCGCGTCGTTGATGTTGTCGGGGTCGGACCTGCCGTCGTTGTTGCCGTCCATCGCCCACGACTTCCACGTCGACGGGATGAACTGCATCGGCCCGACCGCCCGGTCGAACTCCGTGTCACCGTCGTAGCGGCCGCCGTCCGTGTCCGTGATCCGCGCGAACTGGACGCCGTCCAGGCGCGGGCCGAGGATCCGGGTGACCGTCGTGCCGTCAGCCGTCACGTTGCCGCCCGACGCGTGCCCCGACTCCACCCGGCCGATGCCCGCCAGGAGCTCCCACGGCAGGTTGCAGCCCTTGTCCTGCTTGGCGATGGTCGCGGCGGCGGAACGGTACGCCACCAGGACGGACTTCGGGATCCCCCCGGACCCTGCCACCACCGGGACCGCCTGCCCGGCCGCCGTCAGGCCCGGCACCGCGGGCACGGGGCTCCCAGGGCCGGCCGGCGGCAGTTCAAGGGCAAGCGGCGCACCACCGCTCACCGGCGGCGCGGTCTCCGCCGGAGCGGCGTCCCGCGCGACGGGAGCCGCCGACACCATCCACTGCGGCACCTCCGCGGAGTGCGGACGGTACGCCGAGTCCGCAGCGGCCGGAGCCTGCGCCGCCGCACTGCCCGCCACCAGCAGAAGCACCGCGGCCGTACCGCCCAGCCACGGACTCACACCCCGCCGGCGCACACCCAGGACAGCCGACGACGGCGCCCCGGTCCCCACTGCGTCCGCCTCCGTCACGTCCGACCCCGTGACCCGCGGAACCCCATCGGCACCGATCGGTTCGACTTCTCCCTGCACAGACGCCCCTCACACCTGGATGCCGGCCCGGCCGCTGACACGCATTAGTTGGTGAACCTACGTCAGCCCGGGCCGGGGCTCCACCCCCACACGGTGGGCTCTTCACATCTCCCCCGCATGTCGAGCAGGCGATCCATGGGGCAAACGAGTGAAAAACGCCGCCGACCGATGGAAACCGATCGACGGCGTCTTGACGGGACGGGCGGGTCCCGGGTCACTGCTGCGGCTCCGCGCCGAGGATCAGTGCCCGGCGTCCTCCCAGTTCGAGCCGAGGCCCACCGACACGTCCAGCGGTGCCCGCAGCGGGTACGCCCCGCCCATCTCCCGGCGCAGCAGGGCCTCGACGGCCTCCCGCTCCCCCGGGGCCACCTCGACCACGAGTTCGTCGTGGACCTGGAGCAGTATCCGCGACCGCAGCCCCTGCGTACGCAACGCCTTGTCCACCGCCAGCATCGCCACCTTCACGATGTCCGCGGCCGAACCCTGGATCGGCGCGTTCAGCGCCATGCGTTCGGCCATCTCGCGGCGCTGCCGGTTGTCGCTGGTCAGGTCCGGCAGGTAGCGCCGGCGCCCGAACACGGTCTCGGTGTAGCCGGTCTGCCGGGCTTCCTCGACGACCTTCTGCAGGTAGTCCCGCACACCGCCGAACCGCTCGAAGTAGTTGTCCATCAGCCCGGACGCCTCCTTCGGGCTGATGTCCAGCTGCTGCGACAGGCCGAACGCCGACAGGCCGTAGGCAAGGCCGTACGACATCGCCTTGATCCGGCTGCGCAGGGTGCCGTCGACCGCGTCCTCGGCGACCCCGAAGACCTGGGCGGCCATCGTGGTGTGGAGGTCCTCACCGGTGGTGAAGGCCTCGATCAGCTTCTCGTCCTCGGACAGGTGGGCCATGATCCGCAGTTCGATCTGGCTGTAGTCGGCGGTCATGAGGCTCTCAAAGCCCCCGCCGACGACGAACGCCCTGCGGATCCGGCGCCCTTCTTCCGTACGGATCGGAATGTTCTGGAGGTTCGGGTCCGACGACGAGAGCCGGCCGGTCGCCGCCACGGTCTGGTGGAACGTCGTGTGGATCCGGCCGTCGTCGGCGACCGTCTTGACCAGGCCGTCGACGGTGGTCTTGAGCTTCGTGCGGTCACGGTGCCGCAGCAACGCGGTCAGCAGGCCGGTCGCCGCCGGATTGTCCGTCGTCTGCGTCAGCAGCCACAGCATCGAATCGGCGTCCGTGGTGAACCCGGTCTTGATCTTCTTCGTCTTCGGCAGCTGGAGCTCGTCGAACAAGATCGCCTGGAGCTGCTTCGGCGACCCGAGGTTGAACTCCTTGCCCGCGGCTTCGTGCGCCTGCGTGACCGCCTGCCGGGCCTCGGCTTCGAACTGCTCCTGAAGGCCCGTCAGATACGGCAGGTCGGCCCCGATCCCCACCTGCTCCATGAAGGCCAGGATGCGCAGCAGCGGCAGCTCCATGTCGTGGAGGAGCTCCAGGCCGCCCTTCTCCGCCAGTTCGACGTCAAGCACGGCGGCCAGGTCGAGGGTCGCGCGCGCGGCCAGCATCAGCGCCGCGCCCGGCTGCGACTCCCCGGGCTCCTCCATGTCGAAACTGAGCTGCTCGTCGCCGGTCTCCCCTTCTTCGGTGGCCTTGAGCTCCCGGCCGAGGAAGCGCCGCACGAGGACGTCGAGCGCGAAGGACCGCTGACCCGGCAGGATCAGATAGGCCGCCAGCGCGGTGTCGCTGGTGATCCCCCACAGCTCCCAGCCGTGCGAGGCCAGGCCGATCGTCGGGCCCTTGGCCTCATGCAGCGCCTTGGGCTGGTCTGTGTCCGCCAGCCAGGCGCCGAGCGCCCGCCCGTCCGCGCCGGACATCACAGCCGGGTCGATGAACGCGGCCGTGCCGTCCGCCGCGGCGAGGGCGATCCCGGTCACGGTGCCGACGCCCCGGCCCCAGGCGCCGTCGACGGCCAGTCCGGTACGGTTCGCGCCGCGCGCGTGGGCCTTGAGCCAGGCCTCGACGTCACCCGCCGCCAGCGCGGCGGTGTCGAGCTCGAAGCCCTCGCCGACGACGGCCGCCTCCGGCGCGGTCCCGGCCGCACCCGGGTCGGCGGCCCAGAGGCGGTCCCGGAAGCCGCTGTTGCGGAACTCCAGGGAATCGAGGACCTGTTCGACGGCCGGCCGGTCGTACGCCTTGCGCTTCAAGTCGGCCGGAGTGATCTCCAGCGCGACGTCGCGCACCAGCTCGGTGAGCTTGCGGTTCAGCTTCACGTTGTCGATGTACTCGCGCAGCTTCTCACCGACCTTGCCCTTGACCTCGTCGGCCCGGTCGATCAGGGCCTGGAGGGAGCCGAACTCCCTGATCCACTTGCCCGCGGTCTTCTCGCCGACGCTCGGGATGCCCGGCAGGTTGTCGGACGGGTCGCCGCGCAGCGCGGCGAAGTCGGGGTACTGCTGGGGCGTGAGCTGGTACTTCTCCTCCACAGCCGCAGGCGTGAACCTGTGCATCTTGGAGACGCCCATCATCGGGTACAGCACCGTGACGTCGTCGGTGACGAGCTGGAGGCTGTCCCGGTCACCGGTGAGGATCAGGACCTCGAAGCCCTGCTCCGCCGCCTGGGTCGCGAGGGTCGCGATGACATCGTCGGCTTCGAAGTTCTCCGCGGTGAACCACTCGATCCCCAGGGCACCGAGCGTCTCCTGGATCAGCGGCACCTGACTGCGGAACTCGTCGGGCGTCTCAGAGCGGTTCGCCTTGTAGTCGGGGAACTCGGCCGTCCGCCACGAGACGCGCGACAGGTCGAAGGCGACACCCAGGTGCGTCGGCGCCTCGGTCTTCACCACGTTCGCGAGCATGTTCGTGAAGCCGTAGACCGCTTGAGTCGGCTGACCCGTCGCCGTCGACATGGTCGCTTCCTTCATGGCGTAGTACGCGCGGTACGCCATGGAATGGCCGTCGATCAGCAGAAGACGGGGTCGGCCGGAGGTCTGGGGTGCGTCTTTGGGAGCCACACCCCGATCCTAAGGTGGTGGGCTGACACCGCAGGCCACTCCCGCAGCCGTCGGAGTGACTGTGGTTCTCGTCCTCAAATATTCAAGGAGTGGACCCGATGACCCAGCCGGCCGTTGCCTTCCCCATGCCGATCGACGACGTCTCCAAGGCGATGGGCCTCGACCACAGTCCCGTGACACTCGGCGGGCGCATGGGGATCGTGCTCCTTGAAGCCTCCGCCGACAAGGTCGTCGCGACCATGCCGGTCGAGGGGAACACGCAGCCGTACGGTCTCCTCCACGGCGGGGCGTCCTGTGTCCTGGCCGAATCCCTCGGCTCGATCGGCGCGGCCATCCACGCCGGTCCGGACGCCTCGGCCGTCGGCATTGAGATCAGCGCCACGCACCACCGCAGCGCCACCGCCGGTCTGGTGACCGGGGTCGCTACGCCGGTGCACCTGGGCCGGACGCTGGCCACGTACGAGATCGTGATCACCGACGAGGCCGGGAAGCGCATCTGCACGTCACGGCTGAGCTGCATGATCCGGCGCAACGCCTGAGGCCGCCCGGCGGCCTGCCCGGCGACCCGGGGCAAAAAGCACGACGGCCGGCCCGTCCCCGGGCCGGCCGTCGTCGTACCGCGTCAGCCGGGACTCAGCCCGCCGCCTCACCCAGGTACGCCTCACGGATGATCGGGTCGCTCAAAAGCTCCCGCGCCGGGCCGGTCTTGACGACCTGTCCGGTCTCCATGACGTAGCCGCGGTGCGACAGTTGCAGTGCCTTCGCCGCGTTCTGCTCGACCACGAGCACCGTGGTGCCCTGCTGGTTGATCTCCTGGATGATCTCGAAGATCTGGTCGATGATCATCGGGGCCAGGCCCATCGACGGCTCGTCCAGGAGCAGCAGCTTGGGCTGCCCCATCAGCGCGCGGCCGATGGCGAGCATCTGCTGCTCACCGCCGGACAGCGTGCCGCCGAGCTGGTTGCGGCGTTCCTTCAGGCGGGGGAACAGTTCGTAGACCCGCGCCAGGTCCGCCTGCGGCACCTTCTTGAAACGGTACGCGCCCATTTCGAGGTTCTCTTCGACAGTCATGATCGGGAAGACCTTGCGGCCCTCCGGTGACTGCCCGATGCCCAGACTCGGCAGGTGGTGCGCCGGGACGCCGTCGATCCGGACGCCGCCGAAGCGGATCTCACCGACCTTCGGCCGCAGCAGACCGGAGATGGTCCGCAGCGTCGTCGTCTTACCTGCGCCGTTGGCGCCGATCAGGGTGACGATCTCGCCTTCGCGGACGACGACGTCGATGCCCTTGAGGGCCTGGATGGCGCCGTAGAACACCTGGACGCCGTCCAGTTCCAGCATGACCGGGCCCGTCGCCTCCGGGCGCTCCGCCCTGGCCGGGGTCACATCCGTGGTGCTCATGCGCCCTCCTCAGGCTCTGCCGCGGCTGCGGCCTGTGCCGCTTCCGCCGCGTCCACTGCCTGCGCCGCCGCCATGACCTCGGCGGCGATCTCCGCGCCGAGGTACGCCTCGACGACCGCCGGGTCGCGCTGGACCTCCCGCGGTGAGCCGGTGGCGATGACCTTGCCGAAGTTCAGCACCAGGACCCGGTGCGCGATCGACATGACGAGCTTCATGTCGTGCTCGATGAGCAGGACGCTGATGCCCATCTCGGTGTTGATCTGCTTGATCAGGTCGGCCAGCTCCACCTTCTCGGTGGGGTTGGTGCCGGCCGCCGGCTCGTCGAGCAGCAGCACCTTGGGCTGGGTGGCCAGCGCGCGGGCGATCTCAAGCCGGCGCTGTTCACCGTACGAGAGGTTGATCGCCAGCTCGTTCATCTTGCTGTCGAGCCCGACGAACTGGAGCAGCGTGTGCGACCGTTCGTCACTCTCCCGCTCGTCCCGGCGCGCGCCGGGCAGCCCGAGCATGATGCTGACCGGGCCCGACTTCTGCCGGGTCTCCGCCGCGATCTTGACGTTCTCCAGCACCGTCAGCGCGCCGAACAGCCGGATGTTCTGGAACGTACGCGCCAGACCGAGCCGGTTGACGACGTGCGGCTTACGGCCGATCAGAGCGTGTTCCGTGCCGTCCGCGTGCAGCGTGACGGTGCCCTCCTGCGGCGTGTAGACGCCGGTGAGGGAGTTGAACAGGGAGGTCTTCCCCGCACCGTTGGGGCCGATGACCGCGAGGATCTCGCCCTTGCGGAGCGTCAGGTCGACGGCGTCCAGCGACGTGAGGCCGCCGAAGCGGAGGGTCACACCGCGGGTCTCGATGACCGTGTCGGCGACAGCGGTCGTGGTGGTCGTGCTCATCAGGCCCTCCCGCCGGGCGCTTCGGTCATGGCGTCGGCGTCGCCGAGACCGGCCTCGGCCAATTTCAGTTCACGCTTGCGCCGCGTGGACGGGATCAACCCCTGCGGACGGTAGATCATCATGATCACGAGCAGTGCGCCCAGGTACATGAAGCGGTCCTCGGGCTGCACCCAGTCCTTGAGGAACTGCGGGAGCCAGGCCAGGAACGCGGTACCGATGATGACGCCCCACAGCGAACCCATGCCGCCGAAGATGACGTACGACAGGACAAGCACCGAGAACATCAGGATGAACGCCTCAGGCGAGATGAACCCGGTCTTGGACGCGTACACCACACCGCCGACACCCGAAGTCGAAGCGCCGATCGCGAAGGCGAGGAGCTTGAACTTGACGGTGTCGACACCGTTCGCGGCGGCGGCCACCTCGTCCTCGCGTACGGCCGTCCAGGCCCTGCCCACGCGGGAGTGCTCAAGACGCCGGAAGAAGAACACCAGGAGGCCCGCCAGCGCGATGATCAGCCACCAGTAGTGCTTGGCCTCCGTGCCCCAGTCGAAGCTCCAGAAGCCCAGGTCGACGCTGAAGTGCGGGATCTGCGTCACGCCGCGCGGCCCGTTGGTGAAGCCGTCGGAGTTCTTGGCGATCAGGTAGATGATCTCGTGGAAGCCCAGTGTGACGATCGCCAGGTAGTCGCCGCGCAGCCGCAGCGTCGGAGCGCCGAGGATGAAACCGGCGATCAGGCAGGTCAGCATCGCGACCGGGATGCACAGGAACGGGTTCAGCGTGAACGGCGGGTCGATCGGCAGCTTGCCGGTCCAGTACGCCGTGCTGTACGCGCCGATCGCGAAGAAGGCGATGAAGCCGAGGTCGAGCAGACCGGCCCAGCCGACCACCACGTTGAGCCCGATGGCGATCAGGACGTAGATCGCCACCTGGTCGACCATGACCGTGTTCCAGTACCGGCTCAGGAACTCCGGCAGCAGGAACAGCGCCACGAGCACGAGCAGCGCGACGGCGGGCTTGGCCCACCCGTTGCGGAAGAACACGTCCTTCTGCGCCTTGGCCGTACCGACGCCCCCGCGCCAGGCCGTACGGACCGGGACCAGGTGGACGAACAGCGGCCCGCCGAACTCCGCCAGCGCCCAGACGGCGGCGCCGATCACGAGCCAGACGATCAGGCGCACCGGTGCGGTGACGAGGTGCTGGAGCGCGTAGTTGACGTCGGCCGTGCTGCCCTGCGGGCCCGTCATGAGGGCCAGCATGGCCCCCATGGCCAGGAGCCCGAGCAGCCGCGCGGTCCGCGGCCGCTGGTACCAGGACACATGTCGAAGTTTCGCCAGCTGAGCCTGTGCGGAGCTGTCCGCGGCGCTCTTGCTGGTCGTCGTCGTGTCGCTCACGCCGACCTCCCCAGTCGCTCACCCAGAATGCCGGTCGGACGGAACATCAGCACCAGTACCAGCACCGCGAAGGCCGATACGTAGCGCCACTCCTCACCGAAGATCGGCGAGGAGAAGCTCTCGACCAGGCCGAGCAGCATGCCGCCGATCATGGCGCCGCGGATGTTGCCGACACCGCCGACGACGGCCGCCGCGAACGCGGTGATACCCGGCAGGAAGCCCATCGTGTAGGACAGCTGCGAGTTGAGGGCGAACAGGAAACCGGCGATACCACCGAGGAGTCCGCCGACCAGGAAGGTCCGGGAGATCACCTTGTCGATGTTGACGCCCATCAGGCTCGCGGTCTCCGCGTCCTGGGCGACCGCGCGGATGCCGGCACCCATCTTGGTGCGGTTCACCAGGAGGTCGAGGCCGATCATCATGAGGATCGCGGTACCGAAGATCAGGATCTGGAGGATCGTCACCTGGGTGCCGAAGACCTCGAAGACCTTCTTGTTCTTGAAGATCTCCGGCAGCACCTTGGGGTCACGGCCGAACAGCTTGCCGGCCAGGTTCTGTAGGAAGAAGGAGGCGCCGATCGCGCTGATCAGGAAGGCCAGACGTGGTGCGTTGCGCTTGCGCAGTGGCCGGTAGGCCACCTTCTCAAGGGCGAACGCGGTCCCGGCGCCGGCTATGCCCGCGGTCAGCAGGCCGAGCACGACGAGTCCGACGGACATGAGTCCGCTCGGGTTCGACGGGTCTACCGCGACGAGTACGAGCAGTGCTGCGAATCCGCCCATCATGAAGACTTCGCTGTGCGCGAAGTTGATGAGCTGCAGTACGCCGTAAACGAGCGTGTATCCGATCGCGATCACGGCGTACAAGGCGCCGAGTGCGACCCCTGGGATGAGGTAGTCCCAGAACTCATGGATGTTCATGGCAAAACGCTTCCTGAGGCGGGAGCAGCGACCGGTCCGGTACGGAGGGGAGTGGTGGCCGTCCGGCAGGGCCGGGCGGGGTGACACCGGTTCTGCGTGTGGAGGACCGACCGGTCAAGGCTGGGGGGCGAAGTGGGTCAGGCGTCAGGGGGCCACCGAAGATCTGTTGCCGGATCAGCGGGCGACGTCCGGCGCTGTGCGGTGCCGGATGTCGCGAGCCCGGCCCAGACCTTCGGCGGCTCCCTGGAACCCGGCCCCTCCGGTGGGGAGGGGCCGGGCCCGGTGGACCGCTACGGCGGTCCGGTACGACCTGTGATCAGCCCGCGGCGAGGGTGTTGACGTTGCCGAGGTAGCCGATCTTTCCGGACTTCACCTGGTACAGGAAGATGTCCTTGCCGAGGAACTCGCCCTTGGCGTCGAACTTGAAGTTCTTCGTCAGGCCGGTGTAGTCGGCGGCCTTGAGCTTGGCGAGCATCGACTCGCGGGTGACCTTCTCCTTGGCCCCGTCGAGCGCCTTGATCTGCTCGATCACCATGTTGGCGATGTCGAAGGCCTCAGCGGAGTACGTGCCGGCCGGGGTGTTGAACTTGGCCTGGTAGTCGGCCGCGAACTGCTTGGTCTTGGCCTCGATGGTCGAGTCCGAGCACGGGCAGGTCAGGAACCAGTTCTCCGAGGCGTCCTTCGCCAGCTCGATGAACTTGTCGTCCTTCGTGCCGTCACCCGAGATCATCGGGAAGGTGACGCCGGCTTCCTTGAGCTTCTTGGCGAACGGCGCGGCGTCCTGGTAGTAGCCCGCGTAGATCATTCCGTCGACGCCGGAGTTCTTCACCTGGGTCGCGGCGGCCGTGTAGTCCGGGATGCCCTTCGGCACGGACTGGGTGACGACCTGGACACCGAGCTTGGTGAGCTCGTCCTTGGCGACGCCGCCCAGGCCCAGGCCGTACTCCGACTTGTCGTCGACGACCATGACCTTCTTGAGGTTCAGCTTCTTGGCGAAGTACGTCGCCATGCCGCCGCCCTGCGCGTAGTCGTTCGGCGCACCGCGCAGGAACGACGTGAAGCCCTGCTGGGTCAGCGTCGGGTTGGTCGCGGACGCCGACACCGTGGCGAGCTTCGCCTGGGCGTAGAGCGCGCCGGCGGCCTTGGTCGGACCGGAGAAGGCCGGGCCGATGGAGGCGATGACGCTGCTGTTGTCGATCAGCTTCTGCGCGGCCGCGGTCGACTTGGTCTCGGAGGCCTCGTCGTCGGACTTCTCAAGCTTGAGCTTGAACGGCAGGTTGCCGTTCTTGTTCGCCTGCTCGACGGCGAGCTGCGCGCCGTTGTACTCGTTGATGCCCAACTGGGCGCTCTCACCGGACAGGCCGGCCTGGAAGCCGATCGAGTAGGTCTTCCCCCCGCCGTCCCCACTGTCACTGTCGCCGCACGCACTAAGCACAAGTGCTGCCGCCGTCACCGGCAACGCGAGTTTGATCAGACGCTTTTTGAACACAGCCACCCCTTGGAAGAACAGTGAAGACACCAAAACCGACACGTCGGCAGACCGCGAATTAGTACGGTGGCCGGAATGTAGCCGGAAGATTACCCCTGTGTCAGTCCACCAGTTGAGATGTGATGTCGCCGTAACCAAAAGACATCATTTTGAAACACAAAACGAAACTAAATGCCGCTAAAGCACCTACTATGGCGATTTTGTATCCAGAAAACAGCAAACCCGCCTCGGCGGTGGTTACCGGGGCGGGTCGGGGCCTAACGGACATCTTGAACAACTCGTTGGGCGTCCGTGAATAATACACGTGTCGCATTTGTCGTCACACTGGCCCCACCGGACCCGGAGGGGCTGCAACCAGCCGACTACGGGCCCGGCGGTGGCCGGAAGGCGTCACCCGGTGACGTCGACCCCGTTCACGACCGCTTCGGCGACCGTACGCATGGAGAGCCTGCGGTCCATCGAAGTCTTCTGGATCCAGCGGAAGGAATCCGCTTCGGACATACCGAACTTCGTCTGCAGTACACCCTTGGCGCGATCGATGATCTTGCGCGTCTCAAGCCGCTGGGTGAGGTCCTGGACCTCATGCTCCAAAGCCGTCAATTCAGCGAACCGGGAAACCGCCATCTCAATGGATGGGACGAGGTCGCTTTTTGAGAAAGGCTTCACAAGGTAGGCCATGGCTCCGGCGTCCCGGGCGCGCTCGACGAGTTCCCGCTGGGAAAAGGCGGTGAGCATCAGTACGGGGGCGAGCCGCGCTTTGGCGATCTGCTCGGCGGCGGAGATCCCGTCCAGGACCGGCATCTTCACATCGAGGATGACAAGATCGGGCCGGTGCTCTTCGACGAGCTCTACGGCGGTCTGCCCGTCGCCGGCCTCGCCGACGACCAGGTAGCCCTCCTCCTCCAGCATCTCCTTGAGGTCGAGCCGGATGAGCGCCTCGTCCTCGGCGATCACAACCCGGGTGACGACTGGCGCGACGAGGCCCTCGATGGAGGGCTCAGTCGGTGCGGTCGGCTGCGTGGCGTCGGTCACGGCGCTCCTCGGTACGGGGGAAGGTACATGCACGAGGGTATCGAGAGACGGTAGAGTGAGCCGCACGCAGGGTTGGATGACAAGGACTGCGTCCACGTAGTACAAATTGAACAACCAAGGCCGGGTTGGTGGAACGGTATACACACGGCTCTCAAACAGCCGCGCCGAGAGGCATACGGGTTCGAATCCCGTACCCGGTACCGTCACTCGTCCATTCGAGTGACAAGTCAGTTATTTGGCAGACGAGCGTGTGGGGCTTCCCACACGCTCGTTTGCATGTACGACTCCCAGCTCAAGCTCTAAGTCATATCCCTGCTGCGCGACGGTCACATTGTTCGCCACGCGCGCGTGTACAGCCTCTCGATCTACCGCGCGGTCGCTTGGCCCGGGTTGATCGATGCCGCCGTCGAGGCGATGGACAAGGTCATGCCCGGCAGCCGGACCGGTCCGAACCGCGTTCCTCAGCCCGGTTGCACCGAGGTCACGAGGTACTCCCAGCACTGGCCGTGTCTCTTCCCCCAGCACGGGCCTGGCAGGAAGCACAACCGGCTGATCGAGCTCGCCCCCTGGCAGCGTGAGATCGTCGACGCCCACCGCTGGGACTTCATCCGCGGACTCATCCACTCCGACGGCTGCCGGATCACGAACTGGACCGAGCGCATGGTCGCCGGGGAACGCAAGCGTTACGAATACCCGCGCTACATGTTTGCCAACTAATCGGCTGACATCCTGAGCTTGTCCACCGTCACGCTCGACGCACTGAGTGTCTCGTGGACGCAGCCTCGCCGGAACATGATCTCCGTCGCCCGCCGTAAGGCCGTAGCCCTCATGGACCAGCACGTCGGCCCCAAGTTCTGAATCCGTACGAAAAAAGCCCGGTCCTGGCTGTGGGAGATCGAAGCTCCCACAGCCCGGACCGGGCTCCGTCGCGCTGTCAGCCGGACGAAGTCACTTCGTCGGGACCGTCGCGCCCATCTCTCCTATGTGGTGGACCCGGACCATGTTGGTCGAGCCAGGCACACCGGGAGGCGAGCCCGCGGTGACCACGACGACGTCGCCGGGCACACAGAGCTCCATCTTCATGAGCGACTTGTCGACCTGGCGGATCATCTCATCGGTGTGGTCCACCAGCGGGCTGGTGAACGTCTCCACACCCCAGCTGAGCGACAGGAAGTTGCGGACCTTCTGGTCCGGCGTGAAGGCGATCATCGGGATGCGCGTGCGGTAGCGCGAGAGCCGCCGCCCGGTGTCGCCCGACTGGGTGAACGCGACGAGGTACTTGACGTTGCCGAGGCGCTCGCCGATCTCGATCGCGGACTTGGCGATGACACCGCCCTGGGTCTTCGGGCCCGGCAACTCGCGGACCTCCTCCTCCATCGCGGTGGAGGACTCGGCGGCGACCACGATGCGGGCCATCGTCTGGACGGTCTCGATCGGGTACTTCCCGACAGCCGTCTCGCCGGACAGCATGACCGCGTCCGTGCCGTCGAGGACTGCGTTGGCGACGTCGGAGGCCTCGGCCCGGGTGGGGCGCGAGGTCGTGATCATCGATTCGAGCATCTGGGTGGCGACGATGACCGGCTTGGCCTGCGCGCGCGCCAGGGTGATACAGCGCTTCTGCACCATCGGGACGTCTTCGAGCGGCATCTCGACGCCGAGGTCGCCGCGGGCGACCATGATGGCGTCGAACGCCTCGATGATGCCTTCGAGCTCGTCGACGGCCTGCGGCTTCTCGATCTTGGCGATCACCGGGCGGCGGATGCCGACCTCGTCCATGATGCGGTGGACATCGACGATGTCCTTGGCGCTGCGGACGAACGACAGCGCGATCATGTCGGCGCCGATGCGCAGTCCCCAGCGCAGGTCTTCGATGTCCTTCTCGGACAGCGCGGGGACGGACACCGCGACGCCGGGCAGGTTGAGGCCCTTGTTGTCGGAGACCACACCGCCCTCGATGACGAGGGTGTGGACGCGGGGGCCGTCCACCGAGGTCACCTCAAGGGTGACGCGGCCGTCGTCCACGAGGATGCGCTCGCCCGCGGTGACGTCGCCGGCCAAGCCCTTGTACGTGGTGGAGCACATGAGCTTGTCGCCGGCGTGGTCGTCGGTCGTGATGGTGAACTCGTCACCGCGCTCCAGGAGGACCGGTCCTTCGGCGAACGTGCCGAGGCGGATCTTCGGGCCCTGGAGGTCGACGAGGACGCCGATGTTGCGGCCGGACTCCTCGGCTGCCTTGCGGACGCGGTGGTAGCGCTCCTCGTGCTCGGGGTAGCCCCCGTGGCTGAGGTTGAAGCGCGCTACGTCCATTCCTGCGTCTACGAGCGCACGGAGCTGTTCGTAACTGTTGGTGGCTGGGCCCAGGGTGCAGACAATTTTGGCTCGACGCATGGGATTCAGGATATGTCCTACTGATTGGTAAGCCGTAAGCGGCAGGTGGATGGGGGATGCACGGAACACGTACGGAGGGTGTCCCCCGGCTCCGGTGGACCGGGGCTGGAGGAGTGACGTAGGTTCCGCACACCGCGGGGGTGCCCTGACCGCGTTGCGGACCCGTACCAGACTATCCGTCGGCGGCGGAGTTGACGCGGCGGCGGCCTCCTGTGCGGGAGGCGGCCGCCGGGAGGGGGTCTCCGGGTTGTTCAGCACGTACGTCCCCGCAGCTGCGGATCGCTGCGGGGACGTACGAGGTCTGGTGCCGGGCCGGTCAGACCAGCAGTTGCCGGTCCGTCGGCCTGATCGGCGCGGGCAGGTTGCTCGTGCCGGTCAGGTAGGCGTCGACGGCGGCGGCGCAGGAGCGTCCCTCGGCGATGGCCCAGACGATGAGTGACTGGCCCCGTCCCGCGTCTCCGGCGACGTAGACGCCGTCGGCGTTGGTGGCGTAGGAGGCGTCCCGCTTGACGTTGCCGCGTTCGTCGAGGTCCAGGCCGAGTTGTTCGATCATGCCGTTGCCGCGCTCGGGGCCGGTGAAGCCCATGGCGAGGAAGACGAAGTCGGCGGGGATCTCCTTTTCGGAGCCCGGGACCGGTTCGAACTTGCCGTTCTTGAATTCGACCTCGACGAGCTTGAGGGCCTTGACCCGGCCGTCGTCACCGCCGACGAACTCCTGGGTGTTGACGGAGTAGATCCGTTCGCCGCCCTCTTCGTGGGCGGAGGTGACCTTGTACGTCATCGGGAAGGTCGGCCACGGCTGGCCCCCGGTGCGTTCGTCCGACGGGCGGGGCATGATCTCGAGCTGGGTGACCGAGGCCGCGCCCTGGCGGTGTGAGGTGCCCAGGCAGTCCGCGCCGGTGTCGCCGCCGCCGATGATGACGACGTGCTTGCCGCCGACGTGGATCGGGGAGACGACGAGGTCGCCTTCCTGCACCTTGTTGGCGAAGGGGAGGAACTCCATCGCCTGGTGGACGCCGCCCAGTTCGCGGCCGGGGACGGGCAGGTCGCGGGCCTGGGTGGCGCCGGCGGCGATGACGACGGCGTCGAAGCGCTTGCGGAGCTTGGACGCGTGGATGTCGGTGCCGATCTGGACACCGGTGCGGAACTTGGTGCCTTCCGCGCGCATCTGCTCGATGCGGCGGTTGATGTGCCGCTTCTCCATCTTGAACTCGGGGATGCCGTAGCGCAGCAGGCCGCCGATGCGGTCGGCGCGCTCGTACACGGCCACGGTGTGGCCGGCCCGGGTGAGCTGCTGGGCGGCGGCGAGGCCGGCCGGTCCTGAGCCGATGACCGCGACGGTCTTGCCGGAGAGGAACTCCGGGGGCTGCGGGGCGACCGTGTTGTCGTCCCAGGCGCGGTCGATGATGGAGACTTCGACGTTCTTGATGGTCACGGCGGGCTGGTTGATGCCGAGCACGCAGGCCTGTTCGCAGGGCGCGGGGCACAGCCGCCCGGTGAACTCCGGGAAGTTGTTGGTCGCGTGCAGGCGTTCGCTGGCGCCGCGCCAGTCGTCGCGGTGGACGAGGTCGTTCCACTCGGGGATGAGGTTTCCCAGCGGGCAGCCGTTGTGGCAGAACGGGATGCCGCAGTCCATGCAGCGGCCGGCCTGCTTTCCGATGATGGGGAGCAGTGCGCGCTCCTCGTACACCTCCTTCCAGTCGCGCAGGCGGACGTCGACGGGACGGCGCGGTGCGTTCTGCTGGGGTGTGGTGAGGAAGCCCTTCGGGTCAGCCATGTGCCGCCTCCATCATCTTCTGGACGGTCTCGGACTCGGTGAGTCCGGCCAGCTCGGCGGCGTCCTTGGCTTCGAGCACTGCCTTGTAGTCGGTCGGCATGATCTTGGTGAAGCGGGCGGCGGCGGCGGTCCAGTCGGCCAACAGTGCGGAAGCGACCGTCGATCCGGTCTCCTCGGAGTGCCGGCGCACGATGTCGTGCAGTTCGGCGAGGTCTTCGGCGGAGGGGGTCTCGACACCGACCATGCCGGTGTTGATGTTGGCCGGGTCGGCGTCCAGGAGGTACGCGGCGCCGCCGGACATGCCGGCGGCG
This sequence comes from Kitasatospora sp. UYEF31, assembly GCF_057291755.1. NCBI lineage: Bacteria > Bacillati > Actinomycetota > Actinomycetes > Kitasatosporales > Streptomycetaceae > Kitasatospora > Kitasatospora sp. UYEF31. The sequence goes on along the minus strand of NZ_JBXAWK010000011.1, from coordinate 64,321 downwards.
AAGTTGCGTCCGGTGGGGCCGAGGACGATCGCGCGTCCGCCGGTCATGTACTCGCAGCCGTGGTCGCCCACGCCTTCGGCCACGACGGTGGCGCCGGAGTTGCGGACGCAGAAGCGTTCGCCGACCTTGCCGCGGAGGTGGATCTCGCCGCTGGTCGCGCCGTAGGCGATGGTGTTGCCGGCGATGACGTTGTCCTGGGCGGCGGCGTTGATGGCGTCGGCGCGGCGGTCCGGGCGGACGATGACGCGTCCGCCGGAGAGTCCCTTGCCGACGTAGTCGTTGGCGTCGCCTTCGAGGCGGAGGGTGACGCCCTTGGGCAGGAACGCGCCGAACGACTGGCCGGCCGAGCCGGTGAGGGTGATGTCGATGGTGTCGTCGGGCAGGCCGGCGGCGCGGTAGCGCTTGGTGACCTCGTGGCCGAGCATCGTGCCGACGGTGCGGTTGGTGTTCTGCACCGGCAGTTGGATGCGGACGGGGGTGCCGTTTTCGAGGGCGTCGGCGGCCAGCTGGATCAGCTGGTTGTCGAGTGCCTTGCCCAGGCTGTGGTCCTGGGTGGTGGTGCAGTGCAGCGAGGCGCCCGCGGGCAGCTCGGGCACGTGGAAGAGCGGTGCGAGGTCGAGCCCGGCCGCCTTCCAGTGGTCGATCGCCTTGGTCGTCTCCAGGAGTTCGGCGTGGCCGATGGCCTCTTCGATCGTACGGAATCCGAGCTCCGCGAGGATCTCCCGTACTTCCTCACCGATGAACTCGAAGAAGTTGACGATGAATTCGGCCTTGCCGCTGAACCGGGAGCGGAGCTCGGGGTTCTGGGTGGCGACGCCGACGGGGCAGGTGTCGAGGTGGCAGACGCGCATCATGACGCAGCCGGAGACGACCAGCGGTGCGGTGGCGAAGCCGAACTCCTCGGCGCCCAGGAGGGCCGCGATGATGACGTCGCGCCCGGTCTTGAGCTGGCCGTCGGTCTGGACGACGATGCGGTCGCGCAGGCCGTTGAGCAGCAGGGTCTGCTGGGTTTCGGCGAGGCCGAGCTCCCAGGGGCCGCCCGCGTGCTTGAGGCTGGTCAGCGGTGAGGCGCCCGTACCGCCGTCGTGTCCGGAGACCAGGACGACGTCGGCGTGGGCCTTGGAGACGCCCGCCGCGACTGTTCCGACGCCGACTTCGGAGACCAGCTTCACGTGGATGCGGGCGGCCGGGTTGGCGTTCTTGAGGTCGTGGATCAGCTGGGCGAGGTCTTCGATGGAGTAGATGTCGTGGTGCGGCGGGGGTGAGATGAGGCCGACGCCGGGGGTGCTGTGGCGGGTCTTGGCGACCCAGGGGTAGACCTTGTGGCCGGGCAGCTGGCCGCCTTCGCCGGGCTTTGCGCCCTGGGCCATCTTGATCTGGATGTCGTCGGCGTTCACCAGGTATTCGCTGGTGACGCCGAAGCGTCCGGAGGCGACCTGCTTGATGGCGGAGCGGCGTGCGGGGTCGTAGAGGCGGTCGGCGTCTTCGCCGCCCTCGCCGGTGTTGGACTTGCCGCCGAGTCGGTTCATGGCGATGGCCATGGTCTCGTGGGCTTCCATCGAGATGGAGCCGTAGGACATGGCGCCGGTGGAGAAGCGCTTGACGATGGCGCTGACGGGTTCGACTTCGTCGATCGGGATGGCCGTACGGCCGTCTTTGAAGGCGAAGAGTCCGCGCAGTGTCATGAGGCGTTCGGCCTGCTCGTTCACGCGCGCTGTGTACTGCTTGAAGATGTCGTAGCGGCGGTTGCGGGTGGCGTGCTGGAGGCGGAAGACCGTCTCGGGGTCGAACAGGTGGGGTTCGCCTTCGCGGCGCCACTGGTATTCGCCGCCGATGTCGAGGCGGCGGTGCGACGGGGAGATGCCGCTGGGCGGGTAGGCGATGGCGTGGCGTTCGGCGACCTCGCGGGCCACCTCGTCCAGGCCGATGCCGCCCATCTTGGAGGTGGTGCCGCTGAAGTACTCGGCGATGAAGTCCTGGGCCAGGCCGACGCTTTCGAACACCTGGGCGCCGCGGTAGGAGGCGACGGTGGAGATGCCCATCTTGGACATGACCTTCAGGACGCCCTTGTTGAGCGCCTTGATCAGGTTCTTGATGGCCTGTTCGGGCTCGTCGGTGAGGAAGACGTTCTCGCGGGCGAGGTCTTCGACCGATTCCATGGCGAGGTACGGGTTGACCGCTGCCGCGCCGTACCCGATGAGCAGGGCGACGTGGTGCACCTCGCGCACGTCGCCGGCCTCGACGATGAGGCCGACCTGGGTGCGGGTCTTAGTGCGGATCAGGTGGTGGTGCACCGCGCCGGTGAGCAGCAGGGAGGGGATCGGCGCGTGTTCGGCGTCGGCGTGCCGGTCGGAGAGCACGATGATGCGCGCGCCGTCGGCGATGGCCGCGGCGGCTTCGCGGCGGATCTCTTCGAGGCGGTCGCGCAGGGCGGTGCCGCCGTCGTCGACGCGGTAGAGGCCGGAGAGGGTGACTGCTTTGAAGCCGGTCTGGTCGCCGTCGGCGTTGATGTGGACGAGTTTGGCGAGTTCGTCGTTGTCGATGACCGGGTAGGGCAGGACGACTTGGCGGCAGGAGGCGGGGGCGGGGTCGAGGAGGTTGCCGCCGGGGCCGAGGTAGGTGCCGAGTGAGGTGACGAGTTCTTCGCGGATGGCGTCCAGCGGGGGGTTGGTGACCTGGGCGAAGAGCTGGGTGAAGTAGTCGAAGAGCAGGCGGGGCTTGGTGGAGAGTGCGGCGATGGGGCTGTCGGTGCCCATGGAGCCGAGGGGTTCGCCACCGGTGCGGGCCATCGGGGTGAGGATGACGCGGAGTTCTTCCTCGGTGTAGCCGAAGGTCTGCTGGCGGCGGGAGACCGAGGAGTGGGTGTGGACGATGTGCTCGCGCTCGGGGAGGTCTCCGAGCTTGATGAGTCCGGCGTGCAGCCATTCCTTGTACGGGTGTTCGGCCGCGAGGGTGTTCTTGATCTCGTCGTCTTCGACGATGCGGTGTTCCGCGGTGTCGACGAGGAACATGCGTCCTGGCTGGAGGCGGCCCTTGCGGACGATCCTGGCCGGGTCGATGTCGAGGACGCCGACTTCGGAGGACAGGATGACGAGGCCGTCGTCGGTGACCCAGTAGCGGGAGGGGCGCAGGCCGTTGCGGTCGAGGACCGCGCCGATCTGGGTGCCGTCGGTGAAGGTGACACAGGCGGGCCCATCCCACGGTTCCATGAGGGTGGCGTGGAACTCGTAGAAGGCGCGGCGTGCTTCGTCCATGGAGGTGTGGTTCTCCCACGCCTCCGGGATCATCATGAGCACGCTGTGCGGGAGGGACCGGCCGCCGAGGTGGAGGAGTTCGAGGACCTCGTCGAAGGACGCGGAGTCGGAGGACGCCGGGGTCGCGATCGGGTAGAGGCGTTCGAGGTCGCCGGGGATCAGATCGGTGGTCAGCATGGATTCGCGGGCGCGCATCCAGTTGCGGTTGCCCATGACCGTGTTGATCTCGCCGTTGTGGGCGATGAAGCGGTACGGGTGGGCGAGTGGCCAGGCCGGGAAGGTGTTGGTGGAGAAGCGGGAGTGGACCAGGGCGAGCGCCGAGGCGAAGCGGCGGTCGGAGAGGTCGGGGAAGAACGGCTCCAGCTGGCCGGTGGTGAGCATGCCCTTGTAGACGAGTGTGCGGGCGCTGAGGGAGGCGAAGTAGACCTCGACCTCGCGTTCGGCGCGCTTGCGCAGGGCGAAGGCCAGGCGGTCGAGGCTGAGGTCCGTACGCTCCCCTGTGGCGTGCGAGACGAACAGTTGCGCGAAGCGCGGCATGGTGGCGCGGGCGGCGGGTCCGACGAGGTCGGGTGTGGTGGGGACGGTGCGCCAGCCGAGGACTTTGAGGTCTTCTTCGGCGGCGATGCGCTCGATGGAGGCCATGGCGCGGCCTGCCTGGACGTCGTCGTCGGGCAGGAAGGCCAGGCCGGCGGCGTACGAGCCCGCGGCGGGCAGGGCGAAGGCGGTTGCTTCGGTGAAGAAGTCGTGCGGGATCTGGGTGAGGATGCCGGCTCCGTCGCCGGTGTCCGGGTCGGCCCCGGTGGCACCGCGGTGCTCCATGTTGCGGAGCACGGTGAGTGCCTGGTCGACGATGTCGTGGCTGGGCTCGCCGGTGAGCGTGGCCACGAAGCCGACGCCGCAGGCGTCGCGTTCGTGCCGGGGGTCGTACAGTCCCTGAGCCGCGGGAATCGCGGAGAAGAGCGGGGCCTTGGGTGCGTTGTCCCCGTGGGAGGGGATGGCAGCAGGAGGCATGGGCGCTCCCGTCGTCGTCGTGGCATGTGGTGGCGCTGCAGGGACGACGTTGGCCCTAACGCGGTTTCGTGCAGGTTACATGACCGGTTCTGCAACGGGAACGCGGATTTTCGCTGTCCCAGCATCCGGACTGGCGTACGGATGTGCTCGCGGCGGGGTGCGCCGCGAGGTGTTCCGAACGTGTTGGTGTGGACTCGTTGTTCCCGTTGTTTTCCATGGCGAAACGACCGTTTCACCTATGTCTTTGCCTGTTTTCCGCTGGTGCCTGGCGAATACGTGACGTGTGTCGCAGGTGTTTCGCGGGCGTCACGGGCGTCGGGGCCGTCCCGGGCGTCAGCGCTGGCCCGGGCGCCGGGGCACTCGGGCCCGTCAGGGCCGTCTTGGGTGTCGCGGGCGTCACGGGCGTCCCGGGCGTCGGGGGCCGTCCTGGGCCGGTGGGGGCCGGTCAGCCGACGCTGCCGCCGAGGAGCAGGCCGAGGAGGTAGGTGAGTCCGCCGGCCGCGCCGCCGAGGACAAGCTGACGCAGGCCGCTGAACCACCAGGGCCGGGCGGTGACGGCGGCGACGGCCGCGCCGGCGGCGAAGAGGCCGATGGCGGTGAGGATGAGCGCGGGCCACAGGACCGTCGCGCCCAGGAGGTAGGCCAGGAGGGGAACGAGGGCGCCGACGGCGAAGCACAGGAACGAGGAGCCCGCTGCGGTCCACGGCGAGGGCAGGTCGTCGGGGTCGACGCCGAGTTCCTCGCGGGCGTGGATGGCCAGGGCTTGGGCGGGGTCCCGGGAGAGCTGTACGGCGACCTGGTGGGCGAGGTCGGGATCGACGCCGCGGGAGACGTACAGGTCGGCGAGTTCGCGGACTTCGGCTTCAGGGTTGCGGGCCAGTTCGAGGCGTTCGATCTCGACTTCGGCCCTGGCCAGTTCCGACTGGGAGGCGACGGAGGTGTACTCCCCCGCCGCCATGGAGAACGCGCCGCCCGCCAGGCCCGCGAGCCCGGTGATGACGACGGTCCTGGGCTCGACGTCGCCGCCGACCACCCCCGCGATGAGCGCGAAGTTGGAGACCAGGCCGTCCATCGCGCCGAAGACGGCGGGACGGAGCCAGCCGCCGGTGACGTCGCGGTGGTGCGGGTGGTGGTGGTCGGCGACGGGGTCGGTGCCTTGGGCGTGCTGGGGCGGCCGGTCTGGGAAGTTGTACCGTGCGTGGCGGGCCTGGAGCGGGTCCTTCATCGGATCAACTCTGCTTGAGGTCACCGGTGGCCTGCTCGGTGGCGGGGTCGGCGGGCTGGGTTACGGAGGATTCCGCGGCGGCGGATTCCGTGGCGGCTTCAGCGTCGGCTGCCGGAGCGTCGGCGGGTGTCCTGTCCTTGTCCGCGTCGCCCTCCTTGTCCTTGCCTTTGCCGGTGTCCTTGCCCTTGGCGGTGGGCTTGTCGCCGTCGGATCCGGTGCCGGCCGTCTTGTCACCGGTGGACTTGTCACCGTCTGCGGCCTCGTCGCTGTCGGACCCGGCTTCGTCTTCGCCGTGGAGGTCGAGGCCGCGCAGCGTTCCGGGCTCCTCGCGGCCGGGGTGGCGGCGGGCGGAGACGACGAAGTACACGACGGCGCCGATGAAGACGACGATCGAGGTCCAGTTGTTCAGGCGCATGCCGAAGACGTGCTCGGCCTCGTCGACGCGCATGTATTCGATCCAGAAGCGCCCGACGGTGTAACCGGCGACGTACAGCGCGAAGGCGCGGCCGTGGCCGAGCTTGAAGCGCCGGTCGGCCCAGATGACCAGGAAGGCCAGGGCGACGCACCACAGCGATTCGTACAGGAACGTGGGGTGGAAGGTGCCGGGTTCGCCCGGGTTGACGACGTTGTGGTCGCCGTCGATCTTCACCGCCCACGGGACGTCGGTCGCGCGGCCGTACAACTCCTGATTGAACCAGTTGCCCCAGCGGCCCGCGGCCTGGGCCAGGACGATGCCGGGGGCCATCGTGTCCGCCATCGCGGGCAGGGGGATGCCCCTGCGGCGGCAGGCGATCCAGGCGCCGACGCCACCGAAGGCGATCGCGCCCCAGATGCCCAGGCCGCCCTTCCAGATCTCGAAGGCCTGCCAGGGGTTGCCGTCCGCGCCGAAGTACGGGCCCGGCGTCGTGATCACGTGGTAGATCCGGCCGCCGATCAGGCCGAACGGCACGGCCCACACGGCGACGTCGCCGACTGTTCCGCGACGTCCCCCCCGGGCGACCCAGCGTCGTTCGCTCAACCAGATGGCGATTGCGACACCGATGATGATGGAGAAGGCGTAGCCGCGGAGCGGGAGTGGTCCGAGGTGGAGGACTCCGGTCGACGGGCTGGGAATGAAGGCGAGTTCCATGGCAGGGCAGACGCTACCCTGCCGGGTCGGCCGCGGGTGCAGTGGCCGGGGTACCGGGCGCGGCGGCACCCACCGGTGCGGGTCCGGGAGCTCCGGCCACGAGTTCCCTGAGCTTGTCCGGAGTCAGGGGGTTCTTCCTGTCACCGTTGATCTTCTTGCCGTCGAGCAGGACGGCGGGCGTCGAGTCGATCTTGTCCTTGTCGAAGGCTTCCTGGACGTCGCGGACCCATCCGGCGTGGGTGTTGTCGTCGACGCACTTGTCGAAGGTGTCGCCGCGCAGTCCGCCGACCTTGCCGGCGAGTTCGAGGAGCCTGGCCCGCTTGCCGAAGGCGTCGTCGGTCTCGGTGGGCTGGTTGTCGTAGAGGACCTGGTGGTAGTCGCGGAACTTCCCGGCGTCCTGGGCGCAGGCGGCGGCGTTGGCGGCGCGCTTGGAGCCTTGGCCCCTGCGGTTGCCCGCGACGCGGTCGATGAAGGACGCGATGCGGTATTCGACGCTGATCTTTCCCTGCTCGGCGAGTTCGCCGAGGGTTTTGCCGTACTCGGCTTCGAAGCCGCCGCAGGCGGGGCAGCGGAAGTCCTCGTGGACTGTGACGACGTGGGGGGCACCGGGGTTTCCGACGCCGATGGCGAGCTGTCCGGGGCCGGCGGCGGGCCCGGCGGCGTCGCGGGTGCCTGGTGCAGTCGTCGGCGCGGCGTTCGCGCGCCGCTTGCTTGCCTTCGCGGTTCCGCCGGCTCACCGTGTACCTCCGTGATCGTTTCCTTACGGAAAACGATCAGGTGCGGCACCGGAATAGTTCCGGTGCCGCACCTTGAGCGGTACTGCGGTTCGCCCGATCGGACGCGCCCCGGGATCGGATGCGGCTCACCGGACGCGCGACTGGTTTCCGGACGCGGGCCTCAGGGCGAACGTCAGGTCCCGGACGCGGGCCTCAGGAGGCCGCCGGGGTCGGCGTGACCGCCGGCGGGGCCTGCGGCGCGGTGAACGGCTTGGCCGGTTCGGCCTTCGGGGTGCTCCCGATGGCCTCGTCGACGGCTGCGCGGAACCCGGCGGGCGTGATGAGCCCGTTGGAGGAGTAGCCGGCACCCTTGCCGTTGGTGACCTTGATGATCTTGTTGTTGAGGGCGAAGGTCGGGGTGCCCTCGACCCTCACGCCGCCGACGACCGCCTTGTTGAACTCCTCGTTGGCCTTCTTCACCCACGGGGCGTACGTGCCGTTGCTGACGCACTGCTCGAACGCGGGGGTGCGCAGCCCGTCGACCTTGCCGGCCAGGTCGAGCAGGTAGCTCGACTTGGCGAACTTGTCGTTGGTCTCCGCGGGCTGGTTGCCGTAGAGGACGTCGTGGTAGGCCCGGAACTTGCCGGCGTCGGAGGCGCAGGCGGCCGCGTTGGCCGCGCGACGGGAGCCGGAGCCGGGGATCATCTCGTCGAGGAACGAGGCGACGTGGTACTCGACCCGGATCCTGCCCTCGTCCGTGAGTTTCTTGATCGTGTCGCCGATGACCTTCTCGGTCTCGTGGCAGATCGGGCAGCGGAAGTCTTCGTAGACGGTCAGGACCGCGGGGGAGTCCATTTTGCCGTCGACCAGTATCACGCCGTCGGTGCCCGTGGCACCCTTCGGGTAGACCAGGGGGTTGTCCTTGGTCTGTGTGGCGACCGAGGTTGCTTCCTTGTCGTCGCCCTTGGACTTGTGCGTGCCGACGGCGATGCCGACGCCGACCGCGACGGCGAGCACGCCCACGACGGAGCCGACGACCAGGAAGGTGCGCTTGCGCTTGTCCGCGGTCCGCTGGCGGGCGCGGTCTTCGGCCATGCGTTCGCGGGCGGTGCGCTTGGCGTCGTTGTTCTTCTTACTCATGTCACCGATCTCTTCGTCTGCTCAGCGGGGTCTGCTCAGCGGGATCCGCGGGTCGCGGGTGTCAGGACCGGGCGGCCGGGGCGTCGTCGTCCCAGGCCAGCTGGTTGTCCAGGGACACGCGGGTTCGGGGGTAGACGATGAGCCACGCAGCCAGGGCCATGAAGCCGATGTCCCGGAGGATCTCCTGGAGGTACTTCGTCTTGTCGGCGTCGACGGCGCCGCCGCCGCCGAAGCAGCCGCAGTCGATGGCCAGGCCGCGGGCCCACGCCTGGGAGATGCCCGCGATGAAGACGACGAGCAGGACCGCGGAGATGATCCCGCAGGCCCGGACGCCCAGGCCGATGACCAGGAGTGCGGCCAGGCCGAGTTCGAGGTACGGCAGGGCGTAGCCGATCGGCTTGACCAGGGATTCGGGCAGGACGTCGAACGCCCGTACGGCCTGGGCGGCCTTGTCGGGGTCGAGTGCCTTCTCGTACCCGGCCCAGGCCCACACGACGGCCAGGCCGAGTCTGACCGCCACGCCGGTCCAGGGGGTGGCGGTACGGAAGCGCTCGGCGCGGCCCGGTGGCCGGTCCAGGGTGGCTGCCTCGCTCATCGGGCCCCTCTTGTCGTCGTCTGGTGCCCTGCGGCACCGGTGTCAGCGCATGGAGATCGTGTGCCGCCCGGCCCCGGCTTCCGGAGGAGTTCCAGCGGGGGTGCCTGGTCCGGGCGACCGGAAGATTAGCAATGCACGGTGTCGCCGCACTGTAAGAACTCAGCGTAAGGACTCAGCGCGGGGACGCTGTGTGTCCGCGCAGTGGCGGTTCGGAACCGGTTCGCTACCTGTGTTCAACGTGCGAGCGGCCCGGAGGTTCCTCGTTCAGAGCAACGGATCCGGGCGAAGGATCCGCCGGGCGGCTGAACGCTCAGGCCTTGCCGCCGGCGGCGGTGACCTTCTGGTCGAGCAGGGCCCGGAGTCCGGCGACGGTCTGCGCGGCCTGGCCGGTGACGTTCTTCCCGTCGACGGCGATGTTCGGGGTGCCGGTGACACCGGAGGCCTCGAAGGCGGCTTGTGCGGCGGTCACCCAGTCCTTGTTGGCCGTACCGGTGACGCACGCGTCGAACGCCGGGGTGCGCAGCCCGGGGACCTTGCCGGCCAGGGCGAGCAGGTTGGCGTCGGTGTAGCCGTCGGTGGACTCGTCGGGCTGGGCGGCGAACAGGACTTCGTGGTACGCGGCGTACTTTCCGGGTTCGACGGAGCAGCGGGCTGCGTTGGCGGCCTTGGCGGAGCCGGTGCCGCCGAGTTTCCCGTCGAGGAAGGAGGCGATGTGGTAGTCGACTTTGATCTTGCCCGCTTCGGCGTAGTCGGCCAGGAGCGGGCCCATGTTCTTTTCGAACTTCTGGCAGTACGGGCAGCGGAAGTCCTCGTACACGGTGACTGTGACGGGGGCGCCGGCGCGGCCGACGCGGATGAGTCCGTCGGCGGTGGCGGCGGCCGGGAGTGCCGCGAGGTCGACCTGCCGGACCGGCGGTGTGGTCGCGGCGTGGGACCCGCGGGTGTCGCCGTCACCGTCGGCCAGCCGGATGCCGAAGTAGACGGCGAGTGCGCCGATCGCCAGGACGAGGACTGTGCCCAGTGCGAGGATCCGGCGGTTGATGCTGTTGGTGGCCACCTGTGCTGCTCCAGCGGTCGTGTGTCGGCCCGCCCGCCGTTCAGCGGACGGATGGCCGCCGCAGAGCCTGCGGCGGCCATCCTCAATACTGCCATTTGTTCTATTTTGCCTGAATATCAAAACTTGTCAGCGGCGGCGTACGCCGTCGGCGAGTTCCTTCGCGAGTTCGCGTACGGCGTCGATGCCCGCTTCGGGGGTGGGGGCGTCGATCAGTGCCTGGACGAACACCGAGCCGACGATCACGCCGTCGGCGTACTCCGCCACTTCGGCGGCCTGGTCGGCGGTGGAGACGCCGAGGCCGACGCACACCGGCAGGCCGGTGACTGCTTTGGTGCGCGCGACCAGCGACCGGGCGTGCGAACCGACGGAGGCGCGGGTGCCGGTGATGCCCATGGTGGAGGCCGCGTAGACGAAGCCGCTGCCGTGGTCGACGGTGTACTTGATCCGCGCGTCGGTGGAGGACGGGGCGACCAGGAAGATCCGGTCGAGTCCGTGCTTGTCCGTCGCTGTGATCCAGTCGGCCGCCTCGTCGGGGATGAGGTCGGGGGTGATGACGCCCGCTCCCCCGCGCTCGGCCAGTTCGGTGGCGAAGCGTTCGACGCCGTAGCGCTCGATCGGGTTCCAGTAGGACATGACCAGCGCGGCGGCGCCGGTCTGCGCGACGGCCGCGACGTTGTCGAGGACGTGGTGGGTGTTGGTGCCGTGGGCCAGCGCGTGTTCGACGGCGCGCTGGATGACCGGGCCGTCCATCTGCGGGTCGGAGTACGGCAGACCGACTTCGATGACGTCGCACCCGCCTTCGACCATGGCGCGCATCGCGGCGGCGGAGCCTTCGACGGACGGGTAGCCGGCAGGGAGGTAGCCGACGAGGGCGGCGCGGTTCTGCGCGCGGGCTGCGGCGAGGACCTCAGAAAGCCTGGACATGATTAGTGGTCCTCCCCGGTCTCAAGCAGGTTGAAGTACTGCGCGGCGGTGTGCATGTCCTTGTCGCCGCGCCCGGAGAGGTTGACCATGATGACCGCGTCGGGGCCGAGCTCCTTGCCGACCTCGATCGCCCCGGCCAGCGCGTGGGCGCTTTCGATGGCCGGGATGATCCCCTCCGTGTGGCACAGGAGGCGGAAGGCCTCCATCGCCGCGTCGTCGTTGACCGGGCGGTAGGTCGCCCGACCGGTGTCGTGCAGCCAGGCGTGCTCGGGGCCGACGGCCGGGTAGTCCAGGCCGGCGGAGATGGAGTGCGACTCCTGGGTCTGCCCGTACTCGTCCTGGAGCAGGTAGGTGCGGGTGCCGTGCAGGACGCCGACTGAGCCGCCGTTGACCGAGGCGGCGTGCTTGCCGGTCTCGATGCCGTCGCCGCCGGCTTCGAACCCGTACAGCTTCACGTCGGCGTCGTCGATGAAGGCGTGGAACGCGCCGATGGCGTTCGAGCCGCCGCCGACGCACGCGACCACCGCGTCGGGGAGCCGGCCCGTCCTGGCGAGGATCTGCTGGCGGGCTTCGACGCCGATGATGCGGACGAAGTCGCGGACCATCGCGGGGAACGGGTGCGGTCCGGCGGCGGTGCCGAGCAGGTAGTGCGTGGTGTCGACGTTGGCGACCCAGTCGCGCATCGCCTCGTTGATCGCGTCCTTGAGGGTGCGCGAGCCGATGGCGACGGGGACGACTGTGGCGCCGAGCATGCGCATCCGGGCCACGTTGAGGGCCTGGCGCCGGGTGTCCAGCTCGCCCATGTAGACGACGCATTCGAGGCCGAGCAGGGCCGCGACGGTGGCGCTGGCGACGCCGTGCTGTCCGGCGCCGGTCTCGGCGATGATGCGGGTCTTGCCCATGCGCTTGGTGAGCAGTGCCTGCCCGAGCACATTGTTGATCTTGTGTGAGCCGGTGTGGTTCAGGTCCTCGCGCTTGAGGATGATCCGTGCGCCGCCCGCGTGCGCGCCGAAGCGCGGGGCCTCGGTGATGATGCTGGGCCGGCCGGCGTAGTCGCGCAGGAGGCCGGTGAACTCGTCCTGGAAGGCCGGGTCGTTCTTGGCCTTGTCGTACGCCTCGGTCAGCTCGTCGAGGGCGCCGACCAGCGCCTCGGGCAGGAAGCGTCCGCCGAAGACACCGAAGTGCCCGGCGGCGTCGGGGAGTTCACCCGTACCGGGTTCGAACATGGACATGGGAGTCCTTCTCGCTGTGGGGGTTGCGCGCAGGGCCTGGGTCAACTGTCGCGCCACGGGCGTGACAAAACCTTCGTTCAGCGCCGTGTCGGCCGGTCACCGGTGCCGCTGGTGAAGGGCAGAAGAAGGGCGTACGGGTTTTCACCACGGCGGAGCGCGGTGGAGAGGACCTGTGCCGCGTGCGGAACGGTGGTTGTGCGGGACCGGTGCAGTCTCAGACGGCGGGGTACCCGCAGCGCCATCGCATGCCCTGCACCTGGCCCGGCTCGCAGCCGAGGATGTAGCGCACCCGGCGGCCGTGCACCCGGCGGGCGGGCGCGCGGCAGCCGCGCGGCTTGCAGCCCCGGGCGAGTCGGCCGATGTGCATGTCCGCGGTCAGCCCCGCCCGTGCCGGATGGCCGGGTGCTTGCCCGCCGCGACCAGGTCGGAGACGGAACTGCGCGGGTCACGGCCTGTCACCAGGGACTCGCCGACCAGGACCGCGTCGGCGCCGGCGTTGGCGTACGCGATCAGGTCGTGCGGTCCGCGGACGCCGGACTCGGCGATCCGGATGACGTTGTCCGGGATCATCGGGGCGATCCGCGCGAAGTTGTTGCGGTCGACCTCTAGGGTCTTGAGGTTGCGCGCGTTGACGCCGATGACCTGCGCTCCGGCGTCCAGCGCCCGCTGGGTCTCCTCCTCGTCGTGCACTTCCACGATCGTGGTGAGCCCGATGGAGGTGGCCCGCTCGATGAGCGAGACCAGGGCGTTCTGGCCGAGGGCCGCGACGATCAGCAGGCACACGTCGGCGCCGTACGCGCGGGCTTCCCACAGCTGGTAGCTGGTGACCATGAAGTCCTTGCGCAGCACGGGGATGTCCACCCGGCTGCGGACCGACTCGAGGTCGGCCAGGGAGCCGCCGAAGCGGCGCTGCTCGGTGAGCACGCTGATGACCGCGGCGCCGCCGGCCTCGTAGTCGGCGGCGAGCCCGGCCGGGTCGGCGATGGCGGCCAGCGCGCCCTTGGACGGGCTGGACCGCTTGACCTCGGCGATCACCGCGATACCGTCGCCGTTGAGCGCCGACTTGGCGTCCTTGGCGGGCCCGGCGGCGGCGGCCTGCTCCTGGAGCTCTTCGAGGGTGACCTGGGCCTGCCGTTCGGCGAGGTCGGCACGGACACCGTCGATGATCTCGTCGAGCACACTCACGCGTCTGATCCCCTCGCTGTTATGCAGAAGTGCTTCGGGCCGGCGGTTGTACCGGTTTCCGTCCGGCACAGGCAGCATGCCGGGTCTGACCGACACAGCCGATATGCGGGGCCCCGTCGCTTCGATGGTATCCACCCGGCGGGCCGACTCTGTCCCACCCCGTCGCCCGCCGGTGTCCGTCCGTGTTCAGACGGTGCCGTTCCGACGACGTGGCGGCAGCATACGGTGTCGCATGGTGCGGCCCCGCGCCCGTCCACCGGCTGAACCGCCCGGTCCTGTTTCCGGCCCGGGGCGGGTCAGGGCGCGAGGACTGAACCGAATGGCAGGTTGCGGACCAGCCAGAACACGCAGACGACCCCGGACAGGGCCCACAGGAACGCCGGACGGGCCGCCGTCGTACGTTCGAGTCCCCGGGCCTGCCGCAGTGTCCAGCGCGCCCACAGGAACGCCAGGAGCGGTGCGAGCAGCACGGCGAGGGCGTTGTAGCCGAAGGCCGCGGCGAGGTCGCCGTGGGCGAGCGAGTGGGCGCAGCGCAGGCCGCCGCAGCCGGGGCAGGCGTAGCCGGTGAACGCGAGGAAGGGGCACACGGGGTAGTGCCCGGGTGTCGTGGGGTCCACGGCGGCGACGTAGGCCGTCCCGGCGGCGACGGCCGCGGCGACGACGGCGGGGGCGGCGAGGGCTCTGAGCCGCCCGGCCGTGGATGGGGCGGTGGCGGGCCGGTCGGTGCCGGGTCCTGCGGTGGTGGAGGTCATGTGTCAGATCCTGCCCAGAGTGTCCTTCCAACCCAGGACGAACACTCCGACCATCCAGGTGGTCCAGAAGATGACGCCGAGCAGGATGGTGCAGATGGTCCAGTTGCGGGCGCGCAGGGAGGCGGCCTGGGCGCCGGGTCCGTCGCCCGCGTGCCAGCGTTCGTTGACCGAGGTGGCGGCGAGCAGGGCGGGGACCCCGACGGCGAAGCAGCACAGGACGGTGGCGGCGACGGCCCAGACGAGGTAATTGTCCGGCGGCGGCCCGACGGGGCCGTAGGGGCCCGCGGTGTGGCCGAACGGCGTGGGCGGCCCCCAGCCCGGGGCGCCGGGCTGCCGGTGGCCCGGCGGGGTGTAGCCGTAGAGGGGCTGCCCTTCGGGTGTCGGCCGGCCGGGGCGCGGCGGATCCGGTGGCGGTCCCGGGTAGCCGGTGCTCATGGTGACGTCCCCCCGTCGTGCACGGCCGGTGGCTGCACGCTGGGAGCGCCGTGCGACGCCCCCAGCGGTTCATCCGTACGGCGTCAGCTCCTGGCGAGCTTCCCGTGGCCGGCCATGCGCAGCACGCCGCCGAGGGCGCAGCCCACGGCGCACACGCCGACGCCGGTCCAGAAGACGGCCTGGGAGGCCATGGGCAGCGCCACACCGGCGATACAGCTGCCGATCAGCACGACGATCGTCAGGGTCCAGGCGGCGACGGTGTTCCCGTGGTCATCGTGACCGTGGCTCTGCGACGACATCCAGTGCTCCTCAGTGGGGTTTTTCGTTGTCTGCGGCGGTCCGGGCGCCCGGCCGCCGGTTCTATTGTGCGGGCTCGTGGAGGTGCTCAGCGCGTGGGGTCCTCGCCCCGGTCGAGTGAGTTCCACAGGTCTGCCGGGGTTTCCGTACGGTCGGACCGGCCGGCTTCGGCCGCCGCCGGGGCTTCGTACCTGGTGGACGGGCCTGCCCAGCGGCGTCCGCGCACGGCGACGAGCAGTCCGGCGGCGAGCATCAGGAGGCCCCCGAGGGCTGCCGCGTAGGGCCAGACCGTATAGGTGACGTCGATGGCCCGCACCCCTTCGACGGCGGCTTTGGACGCGGCCGCGGCGTCCACCGCGGTGCGGTCGCCGACCGCCAGGAGGGAGGTGACTGTGACGGTCGCCCCGGCGGTGGCGAGCAGGACGCCGACGATGATGCGTCCGGTGCGCCGGGTGGCCAGCACGAGGAGGGCGCCGGCCAGGCCGAGCAGGGCGAACGCGGTGGGTACGCCGGTGGCGGCGTTGCCGGTGGTGTGGACGGCGAGTCTGGTGCCGTGCACGTCGGCGTCGCCGCCGGCCCAGGTGCGCCCGGCGACGGCCAGGACGAGGGCGGAGCCGAGCAGCGCCGCGGCGACGGCCGCGCCCTTCTCCCGGCCGGCCGTACGCCGTGATTTCTCTTCGGCTGCCGGCCCGGCGGCGGAGGGTCCGGCGGCGGACTGTTCGGCGGCGGACTGTTCGGCAGTGCTCATCGGGCCGGTTTCAGAGTCGAGGCGGTGGCCACCGCGCGCAGGACCGCGGCGGCCTTGTTGCGGCATTCGGTGTCTTCGGCGGCGGGGTCGGAGTCGGCGACGACCCCGGCTCCGGCCTGGACGTACGCGGTGCCGTCGCGCAGGAGTGCGGTGCGGATGGCGATGGCGGTGTCCAGGCCGCCGGCGAAGTCGATGTAGCCGACGCAGCCGCCGTACAGGCCGCGTCTGACCGGCTCCATCTGCTCGATGATCTCCATGGCCCGGGGTTTCGGCGCGCCGGAGAGGGTTCCGGCGGGGAAGCAGGAGGTCAGGACGTCGAGGGCGGTACGGCCTTGCGCCACTTCGCCGACCACGGTGGAGACGATGTGCATGACGTGGCTGTAGCGCTCGACCGACATGAAGTCGACGACTTCGACGGTGCCGGGCGCGCAGACCCGGCCCAGGTCGTTGCGGCCGAGGTCGACGAGCATGAGGTGTTCGGCTCGTTCCTTCGCGTCGGCGAGGAGTTCTCCGGCCAGTGCCGTGTCCTCCTCCGGAGTGGCACCGCGCGGGCGGGTCCCGGCGATGGGGTGCACCAGGGCGCGGCCGGATTTCACCGTGACGAGGGCTTCGGGGCTGGAGCCGATCACGTCGAAGCCGGACTCTTGGCCCGCCCGCCGCCCGCCCCCGCCCTTGCTGGGAGTCGCTTCGCTCCCGTCCCCGTTGCCCTCGAACCGGAAGAGGTACATGTACGGGCTGGGGTTGGTGGCCCGCAGAATCCGGTAGATGTCGAGCGCGGAGGCTTCCGTACGCGCTTCGAAACGCTGTGAGAGCACGATCTGGAAGGCTTCGCCGGCCCGGATCTCCTCCTTGGCGGCGTCCACGGCCTTGCGGTAGGCGTCGCTGCCCCACCCCGCGGTCCACTCGGGTGTGACGGTCGCGTCGAAGGCGGCGGGGGCTGCGTCCGCCGGGGCGGCCAGGTCGGCGGTCATCGCGTCGAGCCGGGCGACGGCCTCGTGGTAGGCCTCGTCGACGCCGGACTCCAGGCCGTCGTAGTTGATCGCGTTGGCGATCAGCAGGACGGTGCCGTCGGCGTGGTCCAGGACGGCCAGGTCGGTGGCCAGCAACATCGTGAGCTCGGGGATGCGCAGGTCGTCCCCGGTCAGCTCGGGGAGCTTCTCCAGGCGGCGGACCATGTCGTAGCCGAGGTAGCCGACCATCCCGCCGGTCAGCGGCGGCAGGCCAGGCAGCGGTTCGCTGTGCAGCGCCTCGACCGTGTCGCGCAGCACCTGGAGCGGGTCACCGCCGTCGCCGGGTACGGAGGCGGGCACGCGGCCCAGCCAGCGGGCCCGGCCGTCGGCCTCGGTGAGGGTCGCGGCGCAGCGCACGCCGATGAAGGAGTAGCGCGACCAGGTCCGGCCGTTCTCGGCGGACTCCAGGAGGAAGGTGCCGGGGCGTTCGGCGGCGAGTTTGCGGTAGAGGCCGACGGGTGTGTCCCCGTCGGCGAGGAAGCGCCGGGTGACGGGGATGACGCGACGGTCCCGCGCCAGCTCACGGAAGGTCGCCAGGCCGGGGGTGACGGTGCCGGTGGTCATGGGCGACAGTCTTCCACCCGCCCGCGGCGCGGGCCGCCCGGCCCGGCTCCGGCGGCCGGGCCGGGCCAGGCGGGGGCTCAGGCTCCGGACTGGCGGCCGGGCCGGGCGGAGGCTCAGGCTCCGGACTGGCGGCGCATGGCGTGCATGTCCTCGCTGAGGCGGAAGAGCACCACCATCAGCTCCATCCACATGCGGATGAGGATCAGCCAGAAGAGCCCGATCACCGGGGCGAAGATGAGCGCCAGGACGCCCGCGCCGCTGCCCTGGTTGAAGGCCGCGATGACGAAGAAGAGCAGGCCGACGCCCATCAGGACGACGGTCAGGATGTAGAAGAACCTGACCAGTTTGACCGTGACGAAGGACTCGAACTTGAAGTCGAAGAGCGAGGCGAGGAAGCCACGCTCGGGCGGCGGCGGCTGGTAGCCGCCGTATCCGGGCTGCGGGTAGTTCGGCGGCTGGCCGGGCGGCGGTGGCATCGACATGGCGGTCTCCCCCGGGAGGTGTGCAGATTGCGCCGGGCCGGGACTGAGGGACAGACCGGACGAGACGCTGAGGCTGCATGATCCCGCCATCCACGACCCGCCGGGCACTGCTTCCTGACGTTCCGTTATCCAATCGGTACGCAGTGCGCCGCCGCGGCCGGATCCGGCCCGGGGCCGTCGCCGGCGGCGCAGGTCCTCAGCGGCCGGCCGGCCCACCGGCCAGCGGGAGTACGCCCGCGTCGAAGCATGTGCGGTCGCCGGTGTGGCAGGCCCCGGCGGTCTGTTCGACTGTGACCAGGACCGCGTCGCCGTCGCAGTCGAGCGCGACCGAGATGACTTTCTGTACGTGTCCGGAAGTGGCGCCCTTGACCCAGTACTCCCGGCGGCTGCGGCTCCAGTAGGTGCACTGCCCCGTGGTGAGAGTGCGGTGCAGCGCCTCGTCGTCCATCCAGCCGAGCATGAGGACTTCGCCGGTGCCGTGCTGCTGGGCGACGGCCGCGAACAGGCCGTGCTCATCCCGCTTCAGGCGTGCCGAGATCGCGGGGTCGAGGTTCGTGGGGCGCACGGGGACGTTCATGCGGTGATTCTTCCAGACCGTTCCCGGAGCGTTCCCCGGTCGGTCCATGGCTGTTCCCAGTCCGGTTCTGTGACTGATCCCCCGCCGGTCCGCGACTGATCCCCGGCCGGATCTCCCTCGATCTCGCGCGCATTCCTTGAACACGCCGGGACAATCATCCGGAAATACGGTGAATAGTCTGACGGGTGCCGCATTACCCACCTGCGGGATGTTCACCCGATCGGGCAAGCTCTGGACATGACTATGCCGCCTTCGTCAGGCCGGGGGGACTACCCCGGATACGGCCAGCAGCCCGGACAGAACTATCCCAACGATCCGCAGTACCCCGGTGGCCAGGGACAGCCGCAAGACCAAGGACAGGGGCCGGGGCCGGGGCCGGGGTACGGCCAGCAGCAGCCCCCGTACGGCGGGGGCTACGGTCAACAGCCCCCGTACGGCGGTCAACAGCCGCCGTACGGCGGGAATTACGGACAGCAGCCGCCCTACGGCGGCGGCGGTCAGGGGGGCGGCTACGGCGGGCCCCCCGGACCGCCGTACGGGCCGTCGCCGGGCGGCGGCGGGCGCGGCCCGCTGATCCTCGTCGTGGTCGTGGGCCTGCTCATCGTCGGTGGAGTGATAGCCGTCCTGGTGAACACCCTCGGCGGGGACGGCGACAAGAAGGACTCCGCTTCCTCGGGCACGCCGAAGCCCACTGTCGCGATGCCTGACTTCTCCGTCCCGGCGATGCCTTCGTTCTCGGTCCCGGCGCTCCCGTCCTTCAGGATCCCGACGAAGTCGGCGACACAGACGCCGACTTCCACGTCGACGGGCTCCGCGGCGACCGACGTCCCGGAGACGGTGCAGGCCGTCCGGCTCGAAGTCGGCGAATGCATCAACCGCACCGGCTCGAAGATCGACAAGGTGGGCTGCACCACCCCGCACGACAACCAGGTGTTCAAGGCCTTCGAGCTGACCGGTGCCGTGCACCCCGGGGCGGACGGCATCCAGTCGCAGGTCGAAACGCAGTGCCTGGCGGGCTTCGAGTCCCTGGCCGCGAAGACCCCGGGGCTCAACATGACCTGGAAGTACCCGCAGCAGACCGCGTGGGACATCGGCAACCGCCGGGTCGAGTGCATGATCAAGAAGACCGACCAGTCGAAACTGACCAGGCCGCTGAGCTGACCTGGCGTCAGCAGGCTTAGTGCACAGGGTGCCGGGAATGCGCACGGAGGAAGGGGGCCTGTTGTGAGCAGTCCGAACGATGGTGGCTACGCCGGCGGAGGCTACGGGTCGCAGGGTCCGTACGGGCCCGCGCCGGGGAGCGGTTCCGGCGGCGGCTACGGGAGCGGGCCGCCCGGTGGCGGCAGCGGCTACCCCGGTGGTCCGTCCGAACCGACCATGCCCGCGGGCGGCTATCCCCCGCCGGGACAGTCGCCCCCGCCCCCCGGCGGGGGCGGCCCCTACGGCGGGGGCGGTGGCCCGTACGGCGGCGGCGGTCCCGGTGGTCCGTACGGCGGCGGTTACGGGGGCCCGCCCGGCCCCGCGGGGCCCCCGCCGGGCGGGGGCAACGGGAAGCTCATCGCCTGGCTGGTGGTCGGCGCGCTGGTGGTCGCCGCCGTGGTGATCGCCGTGGTGCTGAGCCTGGGTGACGACAAGAAGGGTGACAAGGCCGGGTCGAGTCCCCCGCCGACGACATCGCCGTCGCCCTCCGCCGACCGGCCTTCGGCGTCGGCGAGCCCGAGCGGGTCCGCCACGCCGAGTGACGAACCGAGCAGCGGGCCGCCGACCAGCAGTCCCCCGTCACCGACCGACTCGGCCGGTGCGCAGACGGTGGACAAGGTCGTGTTGACCCCCGGCGAGTGCGTGTCCTTCCCGACCGACTCCACCAGGATTGAAAAGGGTCTGTGCACCAGTCCGCACGACGCCCAGTTCGTCAAGAGCACGAGCCTCCCCGCCGGTGACTGGCCCGGCGACGCGCAGATGGACACCAAGGCCGCGACGGCGTGCAAACCGCTGGTCGAGTCGCTGCTCAACCGGCAGTCCAACTCCGCGGAACTGACCTGGGTGTACGTCTACCCCAAGGAGCGCGGCTGGCTCGTCGGCGACCGCGAGGTCCAGTGCTTCGCCGCCTACGACCAGGACGGGCGCAAGCTGACGGCACCACTGAAGTGACATGGGGGTCCCCGGGTGGTCCACAGGCTCCTGTGGACCACCCGGGGACCTTGTCGTGTACGGACGGACTGGACCGTCAGTGCTTCTTGTGCTGCGCCGACCAGGACGCGTGCATCCGCGCGTAGACCCCGCCGTGGGTGACGAGTTCGCGGTGCGGACCGCGTTCGACCAGCGTGCCCTGGTCGAACACCAGGACCTCGTCGGCCGATTCGGCCGTGGAGAGGCGGTGCGCGATGAAGACCGACGTACGGCCGCGGGTCAGGCCGTCGAGCGCGCGCTGGAGCCGTACTTCGGTGGCCGGGTCGACCGCCGAGGTGGCCTCGTCGAGCACCAGCAGGTCAGGGTCGGCGATGTACGACCGGGCCAGCGCGACCAGTTGGCGCTCCCCGGCCGACAGTGACTCACCGCGCTGGCCGACCCGGGTGTCCAGGCCGTTGGACAGTCCGTCCAGCCAGTCCCCCAGGCCGAGGTCGTCGAAGGCCGTACGGATTTCCCCGTCGGTCGCGCCCGGGAGGCCGTAGCGGACGTTGTCGCCCACGGTGGCGTCGAACAAGAAGCCCTCCTGCGGCACCAGCACGACCCGTTTGCGCAGCGAGCTGAACCGTACGGCCGTCAACGGAACGTCGTCGAGCAGGACTTCGCCCTCGTCCGGGTCGATGAGGCGGGTGAGCAGTTTCGCGAAGGTCGTCTTGCCCGAGCCGGTCTCGCCGACCACCGCGACGCGGGTACGCGGGGCGAGGGTGACGTTGACGTCGTTCATCACCCGCGGGCCGCCGGGGTAGGCGTAGGAGACGCCGTCGAAGCGCACGGAGACTGCTCCGCGCGGGAGTTCGACGCCGACCGGGCCCGGGTCGGCGACGTCGGGTCCGGTGTCCATGATTTCGAGTACGCGCCGCCAGCCGGCCAGGGCGTTCTGTGCTTCGTTCAGGACTTCGACGCCGAACTGGAGGGGGCTGACGAACAGCGTGGTGAGGAACAGGAAGCCGATCAGCTCGCCGAGGGTGAGCTGTCCGTCCACGCCGAGCAGGACACCGGCCACGACGACGGCCGCGTTGGCCACGCCGACGACCAGTTCGGTGGTCGGGAAGGTGACCGCGACGAGCTTCTGCGCGCGGGTCTGGGCCCTTTGGTGGTCGTCGACGGCCGCGTCGATGCGGGCGGCGGTGCGCGCTTCGATGCCGTGGGCGCGGACGACGGCCGCGCCGACGACCGGCTCGGAGATGGCACCGAGCATACGTCCGGTGTGCTCGCGGACGGCTGTGTAGGCGCCGGCGATCCGCTTCTGGAAGGCGCGGGTGAACCAGATGAGCGGAGCGAAGCACACCCACACCAGCAGGGTGAGCTGCCAGGAGTAGACGAGCATCAGGACGGTGACGACCAGGAGCTGGCCGAGGTTGACGACCAGCATCAGGCCGCCGAACTGGATGAAGCGGCTGATCGTGTCGACGTCACTGGTGACCCTGGAGACCAGGGAGCCGCGGCGTTCGGCGGCCTGGTTGAGCGTCGACAGGTCGTGGACGTGCCGGAACGCTTTGACGCGCAGGGCGGCGAGGCCGCGTTCGCTGGCGCGGTAGAGGCGGACGTTCATGAAGTACGCGGAGACCGTGGTGACGATCACCGCGACGGTGGCGAGCACCACCATGGTGCGGACTACGCCCAGGTCGGCGCCCCCGCCGTCAATGTCCAGACCGCGGTCGACGGTCTGCTGGACGGCCAGCGGGATGACGATGCGGCCGACGGTGGAGAGCAGGGCGAGCAGCAGGGTGACGGTCAGACCCCTGGTGAACTCGGGGGTGAGCGCCAGGCCGCGGCGCAGCACGCTGAGGCCGCCTTCGCGCTCGGCTTCCGGTGACTTCCCGGCCGGCGCGGGTCCCCCCGGCTGCCGGGGGGTCTTCGGCTGCTGTACGGGCGTTCTGGTGTCGGTGCTCATGCGGACACCTCCTCTGCGGCTGCTTCTTCGGCGGCTTCCGCTGCTCCGGCTGCTTCCAGCGCCGCTTCCTCAGCGGCGCGTTCGTAGGCGTTGACGAGGCGCCGGTAGCCGGGGGAGCCGTCGATGAGCTCCTGGTGGGTGCCGCGGCCCCGGACGCTGCCGTTCTCGATGTACACGACTTCGTCGGCCAGGGAGATGGTGGCCTTGCGGTAGGCGATGACCACCACCGTGGCCGGTGGTCCTGAGGTATGCCGGAGACCTTGGAGGATCGCGGCTTCGACGCGGGGGTCGACGGCGGAGGTGGCGTCGTCGAGGACGAGGAGCCGGGGGCGGCGCACGAGGGCACGGGCCAGGGCGATGCGCTGGCGCTGGCCGCCGGACAGCGTGGTGCCGCGTTCGCCGACCTGGGTGTCGAGGCCGTGGGGCAGTTTGTCGATGAACTGACCGGCCTGGGCGATGCGCAGCGCTTCGGTCATCGTCTCTTCGTCGACGTCGAGGCCGAGGGTGATGTTGTCGCGGACGGTGTCGTCGAACAGGAAGGCCTGCTGCGGGACGAGGGCGGCAGTCTGCGCGAGGCCGCCGGCGCGCAGGTCGCGCAGGTCGGTGCCGTCGAGGAGGATGGCGCCGCTGTCCGGGTCGACGAGGCGGACCAGGAGCGAGGCGAGGGTGGACTTGCCGGAGCCGGTGGGTCCGACGACGGCGACGGTGCTGCCCGGTTCGAGGGCGAAACTGATGTCGTGGATGACTTCGGTGGTGCCGCCGTTCTGGTCGGCGAACCCGAACCGTACGGCGCGCGCTTCAAGACCGGCCGCTCCGCTTGTCTCCGGCTCCACCGGTCCGTGGGTGTGCTCCCCTTCCGCCTCAAGCACGCTGCGGACCCGGTTGTAGCCGACGACCGAGCGGGGCAGTTCGCCGAGCACCCAGCCGATCGAGCGGACCGGGAAGGCCAGCAGGGTGAACAGGTAGGCGACCTGGACGAGGTCGCCGGGCCGCAGGTCGCCGCCGGCGACGCGCCACGACCCGACGAGCAGGATCAGCAGGACGCCGATGTTGGGGAGGGCTTCCAGGAGCGGGTCGAAGAAGCCGCGGACCCGGCCGACGGCGATGTTGGCCTCGGCCAGTTCCCGGGAGGCGACGGCGAAGCGCTCGGTCTCCTCGGTCTCGCGGCCCATGGTCTTGACGACGAGCGCGCCGTCGAAGCTCTCGTGGGCGACTTCGGACACGTCGGCGCGCAGTTGCTGGGCGCGGGTGGCCAGGGGGCCCTGGAGCTTCTGGTAGACGACGTTGAGGATGAAGATCAGCGGGAAGACGACGAAGCCGACGAGGGCGAGCGTCCAGTCGGTGGCGAGCATCGCCCCGGCCGCGACGACGAGCATGACCAGGACGCCGGTGGCCATCGGCAGCGGCGCGATGGGGTACCAGGCCGCTTCGACGTCGGCGTTGGCGTTGGACAGCAGTGATCCGGTGGGGTGCCGGTGGTGCCAGGACAGCGGCAGGCGCAGGTACTGGCGGGTGACGCGGCGGCGGTAGGTCGCCTGGAGGCGGTACTGCATGATGCCGGCGAACAGGCGACGGCCGAGGATGCCGAAGGCCTTGAGCACGGCGGCGGCGAGGATGACCAGGAGTGCGGCGGTCAGGGCGCCGGCGGTGGTGCGGCCGTCGTGGAAGGCGGGGACGATGACATGGTCGGTGACCCGGCCGATGACGATGGCGGAGCCGACGGTCATGACGCCGTACAGGGCGCTGGAGCCCACGGCGGCGCTGAATATCTTCGGTTCCCCGCGTATCGCCACGCCGAGGATGCGGAAGCCTTCGCGCATTCCCTCACGGTTTGTGGACTCGCCGACGGCGTCCGGGACTCCCGTGCCCGGTGTCCCGGTCACTTTGTCGCCTTTCACGCCGGCGTCTGCTCTGCCGTCCGATCCGCCGTCGTCTGCTGTGCCGCCGTCCGCTCCGCTGCCGTTCTTCCTGCTGCTGCCGTCCGCCACGCCCCACCGTCTCTCTGCCTGAACCCGCGTGCACCACCTGAGGCATCTTGTTACCACGGGATGAACAACGCCCTGGGCGGCGGATGATTCCCGCCACCGCTCCGACAGACCGTTCGGTAGTTCTTACGTTCGTTCTGGAACCGTGCCTCCCAGGCGTTCGTCTTCAGCTGCGATGCCCCGCCGGTCATCCGACATGTGGACGTCAGGGAATAATCACTACTGAACGCCTGCCCGGTTGTGGACCAGGCCCCGCCTGTGCCCGCCGCCGCGGCGCACGCCCCGTGAAGGAAACGCACCCGTGGGACTGACCAGTCTGAAGTTCACCGGCCTGCTCGGGCTGTTGGCCGTCGGCTTGTTCGCGGCGACGGTCTGGCTGTGGCCGCGCCTGGCCGGCCGGGGTGTGCGGCCGGTCGCGGGACGGATCGCCCTGTTCCTGGTCGTCCAGTTCGCCTTCATAGGCGTCATGGCTGTGGCGGGGAACCGCTACTTCTCCTTCTACACGACCTGGGACGACCTCCTGGGCCACAGCGGGAAGCCGAGGATGTCCTCGGTCGGCTCCGATCCGAACATCCCGGTGCAACTGGTGAAGGCCAAGGGCACCGAGCAGGTCGGCGTCAACGGCGACAAGGCCCCGGAGAAGGCCGGCCAGATCCAGAAAGTCGAGATCACCGGGCAGCGCAGCGGCATCGACTCCCCCGCGTTCGTGTACCTCCCGCCGCAGTACTTCCAGCCGGAGTTCAAGGACCGGAAGTTCCCCGTCGTGGTGGTGCTCACCGGCTACCCGGGTGACGCCCGCAACCTGATCACCCGCCTGGAGCTGCCGAAGTTCGCCCAGGAGGAGATCACCGCGGGCCGGGTGCAACCCACGATCTACGTGATGATGCGGCCGACGGTCGTCGTCAACCGCGACACCGAGTGCACGGACGTCCCCGGTGGGCCGCAGGCCGGGACGTTCTTCAGCCAGGACCTGCCCGAAGCGGTCCGCAGCGCCTTCCGGGCCGCCCCGGGCAAGGACGCCTGGGCGATGATCGGCGACTCCACCGGCGGCTACTGCGCGGCGAAACTGGCCATGCTCAACTCCGACCGGATCGGCTCGGCGGCCGCCCTGTCCGCGGACTACGGCGCGGTGCAGGACGGCGACACCGGCGACCTGTACGGCGGCAGCAAGGCGTTCAAGCAGTCGCAGGACCTGCCCTGGCGGCTGAAGAACATGCCCATGCCGCCGGTGAACCTGCTGCTGACCAGCAGCGAGAGCGGCGAGTCGAACCTGGGGCCGACCAAGGAGTTCCAGTCGCTGGCCAAGCCGCCGATGAAGGTGGACGTCCTGCTGCTGCCGACCGGCGGGCACAACTTCAAGACCTGGCAGGCCGTGCTCCCCGACGCGCTGCGCTGGCTGAGCCAGCGCCAGAAGGGTGAGAGCCACCCGGCCCCCGGCGGGACCACAGTCGTAGCCCGCTGACCGCCGGCCACCGGATCGGTCGGGTACGGAACACCCCCCTGGAGATCGTGGGGGGGGGTTCCGTACCCGACCGACACGCGCTGCCACTTGACCCCGGGCGGTTGAACGCACAAGCATCGCTGACATGGCCTCCCAGTCCCCGAACCACGCCCGCGTCGAACGCGACGCCCTCGCCGACCTGCTCACCGAGCTCGGCCCCGACTCCCCCACCCTGTGCGACGGCTGGACCACCCGCGACCTGGCCGCCCACCTGGTCGTCCGCGAACGACGCCCGGACGCGGGCCCGGGGCTGGTGGTCAAGGCATTCGCCGGCTGGACGGAGAAGGTCCGCAAGGGTGCGGCGGCGCTGCCGTACGACGAACTGGTGCGCCAGGTGCGCACGGGCCCGCCGCGGCTGTCCCTCTTCGGCATCCCGGGTGTGGACGCCGCCGCGAACACGGTGGAGTACTTCATCCACCACGAGGACGTCCGCCGCGCACAGCCTGCCCCTTCTGAACACAGTAAGCAGCGCCAGCTGGAGCCGGAGTTCGCCGACATCCTGTGGAAGCGCGCGCGGTCCATGGGGAAGATGTTCCTGCGCAAGGTGCCCGTCGGGGTGGCGCTGCGCCGGACCGACTCGTCGTACGACGAGACGCCCGTCCAGGTCCACCAGGGCGATCCGGCGGTTACGGTCTCCGGTGACGCCGGTGAGCTCCTGCTGTTCCTCTACGGCCGCAAGGACGCCGCGCAGGTGACGCTGGAGGGCGACCCGGCCTCGGTCCTGACTCTGAAGAACGCGAGTCTCGGCATCTGAGGGCCGGGGTCCACGACAGAAAACCTTTTTGTACGGTTCGCAGCTGCGAACCGTACAAAAAGGTTTTTCTGGTTGGAAACCGGTCAGCGCACCGGGTAACCCGCTGCTTTGAGCTCTTCCTTGACCTGCGGGATGCGCAGCATGCCGAAGTGGAACACCGAGGCGGCCAGGACCGCGTCGGCTCCCGCCCCGACGGCCGGGGCGAAGTGGTCGAGTGAGCCCGCGCCGCCCGAGGCGATGACGGGGACGGTGACCGCGGCCCGGACCTGGCGGAGCAGGTCCAGGTCGTAGCCGTCCTTGGTGCCGTCGGCGTCCATGGAGTTGAGGAGGATCTCCCCGGCGCCGAGTTCGGCGGCCCTGGCAGCCCATTCGACGGCGTCGGTGCCGGTGCCCCGGCGGCCGCCGTGGGTGGTGACCTCAAAGCCCGTGCCGCCGTCGGTGCGGCGCCGGGCGTCGACGGACAGCACCAGGACCTGGGAGCCGAAGCGGTCGGCGATCTCGGCGATCAGTCCGGGGCGGACGACGGCGGCGGTGTTGACGCCGACCTTGTCGGCTCCGGCCCGGAGCAGCTTGTCGACGTCGCCGACCGCCCGGATGCCGCCGCCGACGGTAAGCGGGATGAACACCTGTTCGGCCGTACGCCGGACGACGTCGTAGGTGGTCTCCCGGTCGCCGGACGACGCGGTGATGTCGAGGAACACCAGCTCGTCGGCGCCTTCCGCGTCGTAGACCCGGGCCATCTCGACCGGGTCGCCCGCGTCGCGGAGGTTCTGGAAGTTGACGCCCTTGACGACGCGGCCCTCAGTGACGTCGAGACAGGGGATGACACGTACGGACAGGCTCACCGCTTGTCACCCCGGTAAGCGTCCACCTCGACCTCGACGATCATCCGGGAGTCGATCAGCCCGGCGACGACGACCATGGTCGCGGCCGGACGGCTCGTGCCGAACAGCGCGCTGTGCGCCCGGCCGATGTCGTCGGAGTCGCGGGCATGGGTGATGTACATCCGGGTGCGCACGACGTCGGCGGCGCCCAGGCCGAACTCTTCGAGGGCCTTGAGCGCGGTGCCGAACGCGGTGGTGGCCTGGAGGTACGGATCGCCTTCGCCGACGACCGTGCCGCCGACCATCGCGGTGGACCCGGACACGTGGACGTAGTCGCCGGCCGCGACCGCGCGGGAGTAGCCGAAGGACTCCTCCCACGGACCGCCGGAGGAGAATCGTTCGATACCAGTCACTCGGACACCGCTTTCAGGGCTTCTTCCAGGGTGAACGCCTGGGCGTACAGCGCCTTGCCAACGATCGCACCTTCGACGCCCAGCGGCACGAGTTCGGCGATCGCGACCAGGTCGGCGAGCGAGGACACACCGCCGGAGGCCACGACCGGGCGGTCGGTGGCGGCGCACACGTCGCGCAGGAGCTGGAGGTTCGGCCCGGTCAGCGTGCCGTCCTTGTGGACGTCGGTGACCACGTAGCGGGCGCAGCCGTCGGCGTCGAGGCGGGCGAGGGTCTCGAAGAGCTCGCCGCCCTCGCGGGTCC
Source organism: Kitasatospora sp. UYEF31 (assembly GCF_057291755.1). Classification (NCBI taxonomy): domain Bacteria; kingdom Bacillati; phylum Actinomycetota; class Actinomycetes; order Kitasatosporales; family Streptomycetaceae; genus Kitasatospora; species Kitasatospora sp. UYEF31. Next base: position 36,129 of record NZ_JBXAWK010000011.1, on the reverse strand, counting down.
AGCCGCGCCCGGCGAGGGTGGTGCCGCGGACGTCGAGGCCGACGGCGATCTTGTCACCGTGCTCGGCGATGGCCGAGCGCACCCAGTCCGGGGTCTCCAGAGCGGCGGTGCCGAGGTTGACCCGGTGGCAGCCGGTGGCCAGCGCCGCTTCGAGGGTCGCGTCGTCGCGGATGCCGCCGGACAGTTCGACCTTGACGTCGAGCCTGGCGGTGACCCCGGCGATGAGGTCCCGGTTGGTGCCGCGGCCGAAGGCTGCGTCGAGGTCGACGAGGTGGATCCACTCGGCTCCGGCGTTCTGCCAGGCCAAGGCGGCGGCGAGGGGGTCACCGTAGGAGGTCTCGGAGCCGGCTTCGCCCTGGACCAGGCGTACGGCCTGACCGTCGGCGACGTCCACGGCGGGGAGGAGTTCGAGGCGGCTCATGGGGGTGGTGCTCCTTGCGGTTCGCGGCAGGAAGGAGGGTTCTGCTGAAGATCTGGACGACCTGGGAGGTCTAGAAGCTCTTGAGCCAGTTCCGCAGCACCTGGGCGCCGGCGTCGCCGGACTTCTCCGGGTGGAACTGGGTGGCCCACAGGGGGCCGTTCTCCACGGCGGAGACGAACGGTTCGCCGTGGGTGGTCCAGGTGACCTTGGGCGGCTCGAACGGGGTGTCGGTGAGTTCCCACTCGCGGACGCCGTAGGAGTGGACGAAGTAGAAGCGGGCGTCCTGTACGCCGGAGAAGAGGTCCGTGCCCGCGGGGGGCTGGACCGTGTTCCACCCCATGTGCGGAACGATCGGCGCGCGCAGGCGCTCGACCGTGCCCGGCCACTCACCGCAGCCCTCGGTCTCGACGCCGTGCTCGACGCCGCGGCCGAAGAGGATCTGCATGCCCACGCAGATGCCCAGGACGGGCTGGCTCCCGGCCAGGCGGCGGCCGATGATCTGCTCGCCGCGGACCGCCTTGAGGCCCTTCACGCAGGCCGCGTACGCGCCGACGCCGGGCACCAGCAGCCCGTCGGCGTGCAGTGCCTTGTCGAAGTCTGCGGTGACTTCGACTTCCGCGCCGACCCGCTGGAGCGCGCGTTCGGCCGAGCGGAGGTTGCCCGACCCGTAGTCGAGGATGACGACTTTGTTGCCCATTTCAATTCCCCCCGGTCAGAGCATCGTCAGGACGCCGGCGACGATGAACATCGCCGCGCACAGGCCGATCAGGACGATGACGCCCTTGGGCAGGCCCTGTTTGGCGAACGAGACGACGCCGCCCACCAGGAAGAGCCCCACCGCGACGAGGCCGGTGCCGCTTCCGCTCCAGTTCATGCGTGTTCCTTGCCGTGGTTCTGAGGAGTCCTGCTGTCGTGGAGTGTGCCGCCGTCGTGCGGCGCCCGGCCGTGCCGGAGCGTGCTCACAGTGCGCCCTTCGTGGACGGGATGACTCCGGCGCGGCGCGGGTCCAGGACGCACGCGTCCGACAGGGCCCGGGCCAGGGCCTTGAACTGGGCCTCGACGATGTGGTGCGCGTTGCGTCCGTACGGGACGTGCACGTGCAGGCAGATCTGCGCCTGGGCGACGAAGGACTCCAGGATGTGCCTGGTCATCGTGGTGTCGTAGTCGCGGCCGATCATCGGCGCGATGTCCGCCGGCTCGGAGTGCACCAGGAAGGGACGGCCCGACAGGTCGACGGTGACCTGCGCGAGGGCCTCGTCCAGCGGCACCGAGGCGTCGGCGAACCGGCGGATGCCCTTCTTGTCACCGAGGGCCTGGCGGAAGGCCGCGCCCAGCGCGAGGGCGGTGTCCTCGATCGTGTGGTGGGAGTCGATGTGCAGGTCACCGTCGGTCTTGACGGTGAGGTCGAACAGCCCGTGCTTGCCCAGTTGGTCGAGCATGTGGTCGAAGAAGCCGACGCCGGTCGACACTTCGACCTGTCCGCTGCCGTCCAGGTCTATCTCAACCAGGACGGAGGTCTCCTTGGTGGTCCGCTCAGCACGGCCGACCCGTGTCATGACTTCTCCTTGAGGACGTTTCGCATCGCGGTGAGGAAGGAGGTGGTCTCCTCCCCGGTGCCGGCGGTGACGCGCAGCATGCCGGGGACGCCGTTGTCGCGGACGAGGACGCCGTGGCCGAGGAGCCGTCGCCAGACCTCGTCGGCGTCCTGGAAACGGCCGAACTGCACGAAGTTGGCGTCCGACGGGGTGACGTCGAGCCCCATGGCGGTCAGTTCGGCGACGATGCGGTCGCGCTGGACCTTGAGGTCCTCGACGAACGAGAGCAGCAGGCCGGTGTGCTCCAGGCAGGCCAGTGCGGTCACCTGGGTGATCGTGGAGAGGTGGTACGGCAGGCGGACGAGTTGCACGGCGTCGACCACCGCCGGGTCGGCGGCGAAGTAGCCCAGGCGCAGCCCCGCCGCGCCGAACGCCTTCGACATGGTGCGGGTGACGACCAGGTTCGGCCGCCCGTCGAGCAGTCCCAGGAGCGAGCCCCGGTGCGAGAACTCGCTGTAGGCCTCGTCCAGGACGACCAGCGACGGACGGGCGGCCTGGGCCGCGTCGTAGACCCGTACGACCGTCTTCTCGTCCAGCGCCGTGCCGGTGGGGTTGTTCGGCGAGCACAGGAACACCACGTTCGGTCTGTGCCGGGCGATCTGCGCCAGTGCCCCCCCGACGTCGATCTCGAACGCGTCGGTGCGGGCTCCGGAGGTCCAGCCGGTGCCGGTGCCGCGGGCGATGAGGTGGTGCATCGAGTACGACGGTTCGAAGCCCAGCGCGGTGCGGCCCGGGCCGCCGAAGGCCTGGAGCAGCTGCTGGAGGACCTCGTTGGAGCCGTTGGCGGCCCACACGTTGTGGTGCGTCAGCCCGTGGTCGGCGGTCCGGCACAGGTAGGCGGCGAGGTGCGTGCGCAGTTCGACGGCGTCCCGGTCGGGGTAGCGGTTGAGTTCGCGCGCGGCGACGCGGACCCGCTCGGCGATGCGGTCGACGACCTCGGGGGGCAGCGGGTGCGGGTTCTCGTTGGTGTTCAGCCGGGTGGGGACGTCCAGTTGGGGCGCTCCGTACGGGGACTGGCCTTTGAGCTCGTCCCGGACGGGGAGGTCACCGAGGCTGGCGGTGCCCGCTGTGGGACCTTTCGCCCGGCTGTCGTCCGTCGTGCTCACTGCGGGACCCCGCACCCGTCTGCCGTCCGTCGTGCTCACTGCGGGACCTTCCAGTCGAACCGGGCGCGGACGGCCGCGCCGTGCGCGGGCAGGTCCTCGGCGTCGGCGAGGGTCGTCACGAAGTGGGCGACCTCGGCCAGCGCCGCGCGGGTGTAGTCCACGACGTGGATGCCGCGGAGGAACGACTGTACGGACAGCCCGGAGCTGTGGCACGCGCAGCCGCCGGTGGGCAGGACGTGGTTCGACCCGGCGCAGTAGTCGCCGAGCGAGACCGGTGCGTACGCGCCGACGAAGACGGCTCCGGCGTTGCACACCTTCGCGGCGACCGCTGCCGCGTCGGCGGTCTGGATCTCCAGGTGTTCGGCCGCGTAGGCGTTGACGACCTTGAGCCCGGCGTCGATGTCGTCGACGAGGACGATCGCGGACTGGCGGCCCGCCAGGGCTTCGGTGATGCGCTCACGGTGCCTGGTGGCGGCGGTCTGTACCGCCAGCTCCGCGACCACCGCGTCGGCCAGGGTTTCACTGTCGGTGACCAGCACGGCGGCGGCGAGTGTGTCGTGCTCGGCCTGGCTGATCATGTCGGCGGCGACGTGCACCGGGTCGGCGGTGGCGTCGGCGAGTACGGCGATCTCGGTGGGCCCGGCTTCGGAGTCGATGCCGATGACGCCCTTGAGCAGGCGTTTGGCGGCGGCGACGTAGATGTTGCCGGGCCCTGTGACGAGGTTCACGGGCAGACACGGTGCTTGATCACCCCGCTCCGCCCCGTACGCGAACATCGCGACGGCCTGGGCGCCGCCGACCGCGTAGACCTCGTCGATGCCCAGGAGCGCGCACGCGGCCAGGATCGTCGGGTGCGGGAGCCCGTCCCAGCGTGGATCGTCGGGGGCCTTCTGCGGCGGGGAGGCGACCGCCATCGACGGCACCCCGGCCTCCTGCGCGGGCACGACGTTCATGACCACGGAGGACGGGTAGACGGCGTTGCCGCCCGGCACGTACAGGCCGACGCGGTCGACGGGGACCCAGCGCTCGGTGACCGTGCCGCCGGTCGCGACCACGGTCGTGACGTCCGTGCGCCGCTGCTCGCGGTGCACGATGCGGGCCCGGCGGATGGACTCCTCCAAGGCGGCGCGGATCTCCGGGTCGAGGGCGGCGAGCGCGTCGGTGAGCGCCTGCGCCGGGACCCGGATATCAGTCAGCCGTACGCCGTCGAAGCGCTCGGTGATCTCGATCAGCGCCGCGGTGCCGCGATGCTGCACGTCCTCGACGATGGGCCGGACTTTGTCCAGCGTCGCTTCGACGTCGATTTCGGCACGGGGCAGCACGTTGCGCAGCGCAGCGCCCTCGGGGAGGGCGGGGCCGCGCAAATCGATACGGGAGATCACCCCACCCAGTGTAGGGAGCGTCGGGAGCGGCGCGTCCGCGCGTGTCGGAAGGTGAGACGCGCTAAGGATCTCCGGCCGATCTGCGGCTGATCCGCACCGGCCGCCCGCTGGTGGGTATCCAGGCTCAGATATCCACTGTCGGCCGGGTCTAGGCTGCAAGTGACGTGGCGGAAACCATCGGGGGTTGGCACGTATGTCCGAAGCAGCTAACAGTTCAGTCGACGCGGCCAGCAGTCCGGTCGACCCGGCGAACAGTCCAGTCGATACAGCGAACAGTCCAGCGGGACAGACCGAGGGGACTCCTCCCGTCGTGGACACGGCGACGCGCCTGTCCGTCGAGCCTGTCCCGGGGGACGCCGACGACTACCCGCCGGACCTGAGTGCCGCCGAGCGCCGGGTCTGGTCCGCGTTCCGGCGCGGGCAGCGCTGCGACCTCTCGGTGGCGTCGGGCACGTTGCGCCCGTCGCGCAGTCAGTCGTTCGTGACGTCCGGGGAGGACCGCCTGCCGGCCCCGCGCCCGGCGTACGGGTCGGACTGGGGCGCGGCGCGGACCGTACGCGCCGAGGTCCTCGCCCGGCTGCTGCTGCACGGCCCGGAACCGGTGCCCGGGCATGTGCCGACGTTGATGCTGCACGGGGCGCGGATCACTGGCCGGCTTGATCTGCACTGCGCCGTCCTGGACAACTTCATCGAGTTCCGGGACTGCCGGTTCGAAGGGTCGATCGCGATCCCGGAGGTCAGCGCGGTCACCGTACGGATGGTCCGGTGCGTCATCCCGAAGATCAACGCCCGCCGGCTGCGGGTCGACGGTGAACTCCAGATCAAGGGCTGTCACATCAGCGGCGGAATCGGGATGACCGATGCGCACATCGGCCTGGACCTCGATCTGCGCGGCACCCGGCTCGGCCCCGACCCGCGCGGCCGGGCGCTCGCCGCCGACGGCTTGCAGGTGGGTGTGGACCTGACCGCGCACGGTCCCTTCTTCGCGCGCGGCACGGTGTCATTGCGCGGGGCGCGGATCGGCGGCCGGGTGGTGTTCCACGCTGCCCGGATCGAACCGCAGCCCGGCGCGCGGGCGCTCGACGGCCAGTCGATGCAGGTGGAGCAGTCACTGCACTGCGGTGACAGGTTCACGGCGACCGGTCCGATCCGGCTGACCGATGCCAGGTTCGGCGACGCCTGTGTGATCGATTCGCCGAACGTGTGCCAGGAGGAGGGCTCCGACCTGGTGATGTGGCGGATGCAGGCGCGGACCCTGCATCTGCGCCTCTCGCACCCGGCGAAGGGCCGGATCATCCTCAACGGGGTGACGGTCGAGCGGTTCACCGACGTCCCCGACTCGTGGCCGCAGGGGCCCGGCCAGGTGGAGATCTCCGGGTTCACGTACCAGTACCTGGGTTCCAGTGAGCCGATGACGGTCGAGCAGCGACTCGGTTGGCTCCAGTCCGCGGTGCCCGAGTACACACCGCAGCCGTACGAGCAGCTGGCATCCGCGTACCGGACTGTCGGGGAAGATGAGAACGCCCGGTACATCCTGCTCGCCAAGCAGCGGAACCGGCGCGGGACGCTGCCGTTCGCGGGCCGCCTCTGGGGCTACCTCCAGGATGCGACGATCGGGTACGGCTACCGCCCGACCAGGGCGCTGGCCTGGCTGGGGGTGCTGATCGCACTGGGGACCGCACTGTTCGCCTCGCACCCACCGGACCCGGTCAAGCCGGACGAGACGCCGAACTGGAGCCCGTTCTTCTACACCCTGGACCTACTGCTCCCGGTGGTCAGTCTGGGCCAGGGGACGGCCTGGAAGCCTGACGGCGTCTACCAAGTCGCTGCGTACGTCCTCGTCCTGCTCGGCTGGGTCTTCGCGGGCGCTGCGGCGACGGGGGCGACGCGGGTGCTGAACCGGCAGTGATTCCGGCTCTGCGCGGTGATCATTCTCCGCACCAATCAGTTGATCATGGGACTCTTGCGGTTCCGGTGCCCGAATCGCGCCTTTCATTCCGCAAGAAGCCCATGGTCAACGCGCCTGGGCCGCCAGACAACCCGGCCACCGAGCGGCCGTCCGGTCAGCCCAGCGTCGCCGCCGCATCCGCCCCGAGACCCGCCAGATCGACGCCGCGATCGCGCAGCAACTCCACCGCGCCACCGTCCCCTTTTCGCAGGACGGCGAGCAGGAAGTGCGCGGGCTCGATACTGCGGTGGTTACGGTCGGCCGCTTCCCGCAGGGAGAGCTCCAGGACCTTCTTCGCCCCCGGGCTGAACGGAATGCGGGCCCCCACGGCAGTCCGCCTGAACAGCCCCCGCCGCGACTCCTCCTTCTTCCTTCCGCTCAAAGCACCACGCCCGAAGGACCCTTCGACTTTTTCGCGCACCGCGTCGAGGTCGATGCCGATCGCCTCAAGCGCCGCGGCGTCCTTCTCCTCCTGAGCTCCGGCGGACCGCAGCCCCGCCGCGGCCGTACGGCAGGACTCCAGATCGAGCCCGGCGTCCGCGAGGAGCCGGGCGACCGGCGCGTCCGGGCGGCGGAGCAGCGCGAGGAGCACGTGCTCCGTACCGATGCGGCCGCTCTCCAGCCGCCGCGACTCCTCCTGGGCCAGCACGACCATCGCCCGGGCATCTTCGCTGAAACGTTCGAACATGCTCAATCACCGTCCTTTCCGAACCAGAGGCGCGCGTATTTCTTGTGGACCGCCTGGCGGCTCACACCCAGTTGCGCGGCGATCCGCTGCCAGGACCAGCCGAGCATCCGCGCGTTGCCCACCTGGAGCTCTTCGAGCCGGTCGGCCAGGGTGCGCAGAGCCCGTACGGCCGTCAGGCCCACCGCAGGATCGCGACTGCCCGCGTTGTCCGCGAGTTGCTTGGTCTCGCTCATGATGTCAACCTACGTTGACGCTTCGAATACCGTCAACCCTGGTTGACGGTTCAATGCGACATCCGGCCCCTCAACAGGTAAAAGGAAAAACACCCCGCCGGTCAGGCTCTACGCTGAGCCGTGTGACCGACCGGCTCCCGCTCTTCCCGCTCAACTCCGTGCTCTACCCGGGCCTGGTGTTGCCCCTGAACGTCTTCGAGGAGCGGTACCGCCATCTGGTGCGCGACCTGCGCGCCCTGCCCGAGGAGCAGCGCCGGTTCGGCGTGCTCGCCCTGCGGACGGGCACCGAGACGGGAGTCCTGCCCGGCGCCCCCGCCGACAGCATGTTCGACCTGGGGTGCGTGGCGGAGATCGCCACCCTCAAGCCGCACGCCGACGGCCGGTTCGACCTCGTCGCGACCGGGTCGACGCGCTTCCGGCTGCTCTCAGTGGACGACTCCGGGCCCTACCTGACCGGCGAGGTCGAATACCTCCAGGACCAGCCGGGCGAGACTGCCGCGGTGCTCGCCGCGCCCGCCGTCCGGGCGTTCACCGCCTACCAGCGGGCACTGCTCGCCGGGCAGGGCCGCACCCGCCTTGAGCTGCCCGACCTGCCGGCCGACCCGACAGTCCTGTCCTATCTGATCGCCGCGGCGGTCGTGCTCGACCTGCCGGACAAACAAAGGCTCCTCGGCGCGGCGGACACCGCGACCCGGCTTCGGGAGGAGCTGCGGCTGCTGCGCCGCGAGGTCGCACTGCTCGAAAAGCTGCCGCGCCCGACGCTGCCGGCCGTCGACTTCGTCCTCCAGGCACCCACTCCGAACTAGGCAGAGGGTCAGCGTGGTGAAGAAGGCCAAAGGCGGTCAGGGCACGCCCGCGACAGTCGCGCTGACACAGGCCGCGGTCCCCTTCGCAGTGCACGCGTACGAACACGATCCAGCAGCCGGGTCCTACGGCGGGGAAGCCGTGGACGCGCTCGGGATCGCCCCCGAACGGGTGTTCAAGACGCTGCTCGCCGATGTGGACGGCACGTTGACCGTCGCGGTGGTGCCCGTCTCCGGGAAACTGGACCTCAAGGCCCTGGCCGCAGCCGTCGGCGGCAAGCGCGCGTCGATGGCCGACCCCGCGGCGGCAGTGCGCTCCACCGGCTACATCCTGGGCGGCATCAGCCCGTTGGGCCAGCGCAGGCGTCTGCGCACAGTTGTCGACTCATCGGCCGAAGCGCATCCGACGGTGTTCGTGTCGGCGGGGCGCCGCGGCCTGGAGATCGAAATCAACCCCGCCGATCTCGTACGGATGACAGCCGCGGTCAGCGCGGCGATCGGGCGTTGACGGAGATCAATGCCTAGTGCTTGGTGAAGTCCGGGCCCGCAGCCGGCGGCCGTTGCGCGTCCGGGAATCCGTACATCTGCCGCTGTTGCGGCGGCCACACCGCCGGCGCCTGGTCCGACTGCTTCTCATCGCGGTCACCGAAGCCCGCGTTCAGGCCCAGGAACACCACAAGGGACGCGATCGGCCACAGGTAGAGCACCCCCTTGGCGTGCAGTTCGAGGGGCTGGTCGAACTTCTTGCCCAGGCCGATCCGCTTGACCTGGTCGACCACACTGTCCGGGCCGGTCCAGTGGCCGACCTTGTAGGCGAGGTACGCCCCGGCCAGTCCGCCGATACCAAGGCCGAGGGCCGTGCCGACGCCGTAGCGGCGCAGCTTCCAGAAGGCCAGCGGCGCGAGGACCAGCCCGGCGACCACGGTGACGACACCCAGCCAGCCGTCCTGCGCGATGGCGTGCTCAGCTTCGGGGGCGACCGAGTAGACGCCCTCCTGGGTGGCTGTGAGCGGCACCCGGGGGGCGATCTTCTCCCAGGCCAGTCCGGCGAGCGCGCCGAGCGCGAGGCTCACGGCGACGCAGACGGCGAAGGCGGTCGCGTCGCCGCGGTAGCGGGTCAGGTCCCGGACGGTTCCGGTCCGGTCCGTCGCCGTTTCCGGTTCGGTCACGTGCAGCGGGTCGGTCTGCCCTGGCGTGGTCATACGGTCAAGAATCCCATGATCGTCGATCGCTTGGTGGACTGGACGCGGTCAGTTTCTGGCGCTGCGCCGGAACGCCCACGTCGCCAGGGCCAGTGTGGCCACCCCGACGGCCGCGCACACCGCGAGGTTCCCGGCGACCGAGGCCCAGTCGGGGTTGTCCCGGTAGGTCGCGGCGAAGGCGTCCACCCCGTACGACGACGGGAGCAAGTCACGCATCCAGCGGACGACCTCCGGCATGCGGTCCACCGGGACGATCCCCAGGATGAGCGCCGCGGACATGCCCAACTGCCCGGCGAGTGTGGCCAGTTCCTGACGGGGTGAGAGCAGGCCGAACGCCGCGCCGACGCCGGCGAGCGCGGCCCCGGCCAGCGGGACGACCAGCAGCAGCACCCACAGGTTCAGCAGCGGGAGCTGGAACATCAGCGCGCCGACGACCGCGGTGATCACAGCCCCGGGGAGGGTGAACGACGCGTACGCGGCGGCCACCCCGAGGACCACCGCGGCCGGGCGGACCGGCAGCGTCAGGTAGTAGTCGAGCGAGTTGGCCGCGCGCAGCGCGCCGAAGTGCTGGGCGAGCAGGTTGAGCGCGACGAACGCCACGACCAGCACGCTGGACCCGGCGACGACGGCCTCACGGGCCGGGGCGCTGTCGGAGTCGACCACACCGCGCATCAGGATCATGATGCCGACGGACTGGAAGACCGCGACGAACAGCAGCGGGATGCGCGAGACGCGCGCCCGGGAGAGCTGGGCGCGGTAGACGGTGACCAGCCCGGGCCACAGCGGGACGGCCGGGGCGGGCTCGAACGGAACAGGAGCGGACGCAACAGGAGCGGACGGAGCAACCGCGGCCGGGGCCGGCGTGCTCTTCGCGGGTGCGGTCAGCGGGCTGACCGGCTGCGGTGTCACCGGCCGGGGGGGCACAGGCTGGGGGTTCACGGTCATCCCTTGATGAGTCCGGTGTGGCGTCCGCCCAGTGCGAGGTAGACGTCCTCAAGGCTGGGGGTGGAGAGGGTGAAGTCGTCCAGCGCGGCGAAGGCCGGGCCCGAGGTGACCTGCGCGAGCAGTTCGCGGGCGACGGCGGGTTCCATCCGGGTGCTCCAGCGGCGTCCGGTCCGTACGGCCTGCCCGGCCAGGAGCGCGACGCACGGCACGTCCAGCGGTGGTTCGTCGCGCCACACCAGGTCGAGCCGGACCTCGTCGCCGACCATCGCCTTGAGGCCGCCGGGGGTGTCGCACGCGATGACCCGGCCCTCGTCGATGACCGCGACGCGGTCCAGGAGCGTTTCGGCTTCGATGACGTTGTGCGTGACGAGGAGGACGGTGACGCCCTGGGCGCGGCGGCGGTCGAGTGCCGCCCAGACGGCCCGGCGGGCGACGGGGTCCATGCCGGTGGTGGGTTCGTCCAGGACGAGTACGGGACGGTCGCCCACCAGCGCGGTGGCCACGCAGGCGAGCCGGCGCTGGCCGCCGGAGAGCTTCTTCAGCGGCCGGTCGGCGAGTTCCGCCAGTCCGAGTTCCGCCATCACCTCGTCGCGGGCCGTACGGGCCCGCGCGACCGGGAGGGCCCGCAGCCGGGCGGTGGTCTCGACGGCCAGCGCCACGGTCAGCTCGTCGAGCGCGCCGGAGTCCTGGCCGAGGTAGGCGATGAGCCGCGCGGTGATGTCAGGGCGCCGTACGACGTCGTGGCCGAGCAGGTCGATGCTGCCGGAGTCGGGGCGGAGCAGGCCGGCGAGCTGGCGGACCAGGGTGGTCTTGCCCGCCCCGTTGGGGCCCAGGAGCCCGAAGATCTCGCCGCGGCGGACGGTCAGGTCGACCGCGTCGTTGGCGGTGACGACCGTCCGGTCCTTGCGGCGGCCTGTGGTGTACGACTTGGTCAGGCCGGTGACCGTGAAGCACGGTCCGCCGGCGGGCGGGCCCGCAACGCTCGGGCGGTCGGCCGAGGACCGCGCTGTCGCGGTCTCGTCGAGGATGGCCACGCTTCGCTCACCTGCTCCGGGTCCGGCCCGGGTAATCGTCGGTTGCTCTCAGGGGTCCGCGCGCCGGCCCGGCGGGTGGGCGGGGGTGGCCGGTGGCGCGACTGCACGACTCTACGCCGTCCCGGGCCCTGTCCGGGCCCGGGGTCGGCTGTCCGCGGATGTCGGTCAGTGCTGCGTCAGCGCTCCGTACGCCCGGTTCCGGCTTCCTTCGCGAGGTGGCGGCGGGCCCGGGTCCACTGGTCCCGCGGGAGGACGTTGCGCCAGTCGATGGCCCGCAGCGCCTGTTCCTGGTCGGCGGGGATGCGCCGGACTGCGTACGCGGCGCCCAGCTTCATCAGCATGAGGGGCCGGGGTGGCAGGCCGACGCGGTGGAGTTCGCGTTTGAGGTTGGGCCACCAGACGGTGACGGCGTCGCCGATCTCGTCCTCGACCGGGGCGAGGCGCTTGAACGCGCCGATCCGGCCGATGGCCCGGGCGATGACCCACTGGACGACCGCGGCGAGGACGAACAGGACCAGCAGGATGATGCCGAGGACCGCCAGCGGGCCGAGGAACAGCAGCACCACCCCCACGACGAGCAGCACGTATTTCAGCAGGAAGACCATCTCAAGGCGGCCGAGGACCAGTTGCCCGGCCAGGTAGCGCAGCAGCAGCGCGCCCTGGCCCGGGGTGAGCCTGGTGTCGACGTCCGACTCTTCCAGGGCGGGGCGGGGGCCCCGGGCGGCGTCCGCCCGGTCCGCGTCCCGCCCGGCCTGCTGGAGGCGCCGTCCACCCCTGGCCGCCGCCATGCCGAACTTCCCGGCCTGTCTGGCCCACTTGGGCATGTCGTCCGTCCCCTCGTACGTATTTCCGTGTCCACCGACGCCGCCATGCTGGCACGGCGGACGTCCCTGCGGCGCAAGCGACGGAGGCGGAGCGTCCCGAGTGGCACCACCACGGAAGGCGGGGGTGCGAATCGGACAGTTCATGGTCCGCCCGGTGAATCCGGAAATACGCTGACAGCGAAACCGGGGTGGGGGCACCGTCTCAGGCCAGACAGCCCAGGCCGAGCAGCGTCTTCAGCTCGCTCTTGAGCGCCGACGACGGGTCCACGGCCAGGGCGGGGTCCAGGCGCATCAGGACGTTGCGGCCCGGCGACTGGAGGCGCAGCCGTACCTCCGTCTTGCCCTTGTGGCTGCCCAGGACCTCCTTGAGCTGGGCGACCAGCGGCGGCACGATCCGGGAGACCGGCAGGTTGATCACCAGCGGCTGGGTCGGGTCCAGTTCGGAGAGTTCGGGGACCGTCATCTCCATCGCGACCAGGCGCGGTACGTCCTCGCGTTTGTCGAGGCGGCCCTTGACGAAGACGACGGTGTCCTCGACCAGTTGGGTGGACACCAGGAGGTAGGTCTGCGGGAAGAACATGCACTCGATCGACCCGGCGAGGTCCTCCACGGTGGCGATGGCCCAGGCGTTGCCCTGCTTGGTCATCTTGCGCTGGAGGCCGGAGATGATGCCGCCGATGGTGACGATCGAGCCGTCCTGGTAGTCGCCGCCCAACGCCGCGATCGGCGCGTCGGACTTCGACTTGAGGATGTGCTCGATGCCGAACAGCGGGTGGTCGGAGACGTAGAGGCCGAGCATTTCGCGTTCCTGGGTGAGCAGGTGCGACTTCTCCCACTCGTCGGTGGAGAACTCGACGTCCAGACCGAAGGCCGGGGTGTCGCTGTCGTCGTCACCGCCGAACAGGTCGAACTGGCCTTCGGCCTCCTTGCGCTTGACCGCCACCACGGCGTCGATCATGTTCTCGTAACGCTCGGTCAGGCCCTTGCGGGTGTGCCCCATTTCGTCGAACGCCCCGGCCTTGATCAGGGATTCGACGGTGCGCTTGTTGCACACGACCGCTTCGACCTTGTCCAGGAAGTCCGGGAAAGAGGTGAAGCGGCCCTTGGCGGTGCGGCTGCGGGCGATCGACTCGACGACGTTCTCGCCGACGTTGCGGACCGCCGACAGGCCGAAGCGGACCTGGGAGTCGCCCTGCGGCGTGAAGTTGGCGTCCGACTCGTTGACGTCCGGCGGCAGCACCTTGATGCCCATCCGGCGGCACTCGTTGAGGTAGACCGCCGACTTGTCCTTGTCGTCGCGCACCGAGGTGAGCAGCCCCGACATGTACTCGGCGGGGTAGTTCGCCTTGAGGTAGGCGGTCCAGTAGGAGATCAGGCCGTACGCGGCGGAGTGCGCCTTGTTGAAGGCGTAGCCGGCGAACGGGACCAGGACGTCCCACACCGCCTTGATCGCCGCGTCGGAGTAGCCGTTCTTCTTGCAGCCGGCCTCGAACAGGACGAAGTTCTTGGCCAGTTCGTCGGCCTTCTTCTTGCCCATGACCCGGCGCAGGATGTCGGCTTCGCCGAGGGAGTAGCCGGCCAGGATCTGCGCGGCCTTCTGCACCTGCTCCTGGTAGACGATCAGGCCGTAGGTGACACCGAGGATCTCCGCGAGGGGCTCTTCGAGCTCCTGGTGGATGGGGGTGATCTCCTGCTGCTTGTTCTTGCGCAGCGCGTAGTTGGTGTGCGAGTTCATGCCCATGGGGCCGGGGCGGTACAGAGCCGAGACGGCGGAGATGTCTTCGAAGTTGTCCGGCTTCATCAGGCGCAGGAGCGAGCGCATCGGCCCGCCGTCGAACTGGAACACGCCCAGGGTGTCGCCGCGGCCGAGCAGTTCGTACGTCTTCGGGTCGTCCAGGGTCAGCTTCAGCAGTTCGATCTTCAGACCCTTGTTGGCCTCGATGGCCTTGAGGGCGTCGTCCATGATCGTGAGGTTGCGCAGGCCGAGGAAGTCCATCTTCAGCAGGCCGAGCGACTCGCAGGTCGGGTAGTCGAACTGCGTGATCACCACACCGTCGGTGTGCCGGGTCCACACGGGGATGTGGTCGGCGATGGGCTCGGCGGACATGATGACGCCGGCCGCGTGCACGCCGGGCTGGCGGATCAGGCCCTCGATGCCCATGGCCGTGTCGATGACCTTCTTGACGTCCGGCTCGTTCTCGTAGAGCGCCCGGACCTCACCGGCCTCGCCGTAGCGCGGGTGCTTCGGGTCGGTGATGCCCGCGAGGTTCATGGACTTGCCCATGATGTCCTTCGGGTACGCCTTGGTGATCCGGTCGCCCATCGCGTACGGATAACCCAGGACCCGGGACGAGTCCTTGATGGCGGCCTTGGCCTTGATCGTGCCGAAGGTGACGATCTGGGCGACCTTGTCGGAGCCCCACTTGTCGGTCACGTAGCGGATGACGTCGCCGCGCCTGCGCTCGTCGAAGTCGATGTCGACGTCGGGCATGGACGCGCGCTCGGGGTTGAGGAACCGCTCGAACAGCAGGCCGTGCGGGATCGGGTCGAGGTCGGTGATCCCGGTGGCGTACGCGCACATCGCGCCGGCGGCGGAGCCACGTCCGGGGCCTACGGCGATGCCGTTGTTCTTGGCCCACATGATGAAGTCGGCGACCACGAGGAAGTAGCCGGGGAAGCCCATCTGGATGATGATCTGGAGCTCGTACTCGGTACGGGCCCGGTGTTCTTCGTCGAAACCGTCGGGGAAGCGCTCATCCATGCCCCGCCAGACTTCCTTGGTGAACCAGCTGTCCTCGGACTCGCCCTCGGGGACGGGGAAGCGCGGCATGAGGTTGTGGAAGTCGAACATGCCCGCGGGGTCGACGCGTTCGGCGATCAGGAGGGTGTTGCGGCAGCCCTCCTGCCAGGAGTCGGACTGGTCCATCCCGTACATCTCCGCGGCCGACTTGAGGTAGTAGCCGGTGCCGTCGAAGCGGAAGCGGTCCGGGTCGGCGAGGGTCTTGCCGGTCTGGATGCACAGCAGGGTGTCGTGGGCCAGCGCGTCGGACTCGCGGGTGTAGTGCGAGTCGTTGGTGACGACCGGGGGGATCTCCAGCTTCTTGGAGATCCTGATGAGGTCGTCGCGGACGCGCTTCTCGATGGACAGCCCGTGGTCCATGATCTCCAGGAAGTAGTTCTCCTTCCCGAAGATGTCCTGGTACTTCGCGGCGGCTGCGACGGCCTCGTCGAACTGGCCCAGGCGCAGCCGGGTCTGGACCTCACCGGAGGGGCAGCCCGTGGTGGCCATGAGGCCCTCGGCGTGCTCGGCGATGATCTCGGTGTCCATCCGGGGCCACTTGACGAGCCAGCCCTCCGCGTACGACCGGCTGGTCAGCTTGAAGAGGTTGTGCAGGCCGGTCTTGTTCCGCGCCCAGATGGTCTTGTGGGTGTACGCGCCGCGGGCGGAGACGTCGTCGGCCTTCTGGCCGGGGTTTCCCCAGGTGACGCGCTTCTTCTGGCCGCGGGCCTCGGGGGCGACGTACGCCTCGATGCCGATGACCGGGGTCACACCGGAGGCGACGGCCTCCCGGTGGAAGGCGTTGGCGCCCATCATGTTGCCGTGGTCCGTCATCGCCACGGCGGGCATGCCCTGGGTCTTGACCTCCTTGAACATCTCCTTGAGCCGGGCTGCGCCGTCCAGCATCGAATACTCGGTGTGGACGTGGAGATGGACGAAGGAGTCACTCACGGTTCGGTTCCCTCCGAGGGGTCTGCGATTGCGTCTGCCCGTACGGAGCGGATGACCGCAGGACGCCTCTGTCAGGGCTCCCACCTGCGGAAACACCAGCGGTCCTGCCCGGAACCGGGACTTGCGGGATGCCGTCTGCGCGCTCGTACGACTGGTGAGTCTACCGGCCCCGGGTGCCCTCTCCGGGGGACAAACGCCGGTTGGCCGCCCCGTCGGCGGGCAGACGGACGGGCTGGTGCGCCCGGTGCCCGGTGGTGCGGGCGTTGCCGGCGGGTGTGCTGTTCTTCACCACCGGCCTTCACCACCGGCTTCCACCACCGGCCTTCACCACCGGCGGACAGCGGACGGCCGCGCGGCGCCCGGGCCGGACCGTGACCGCCCGTTGGCGACAAATCGACAGGGCATACCGGCACGTCACCCCCCGCGCCGGTGGACCGGTGCCCGAATGGGTGACTACCGTACGAACAACCCCCAACCTGAAGGAGCACAACCGTCGTGGACGTCTGGAACGTACTCCGCCCGCTGATCGTGCTGGTGGTGGTGCTGTTGACCACCGTCAGCGCCGCCTGGGGCACCCGTCGGCTCGCCCGGGAGATCCAGACGCGCAGACCGGCCGCCGGCGGCGCGCTGTGGCCGATGCTGCGCCGCTCGCGGGCCTCGTTCGTGGTGACGCTCGGCACGGTTCTCCTGCTGGTCAGCGAGCCCGCCGCGGGGCTGCCCGAAAGCTCCCGGGGGGCGGTGCGGCACTTCCTGGTGCTGGCCGTGATCGGATCCTGCTCGTGGCTGGCCGTGCACGCCGCGACCGTGCTGGTGAACACATCGTTCGAGAAGTACGCGGCGGTGGCCACCGACACGGGGAAGGTCCGCCGGGTCCGGACGCAGATCGACCTGATCCGCCGGGTCGGCGCGGCCATCGTGACGATGATCGCGCTCGCTTCGATGATCATGACCTTCCCCGCCATGAAGACCATCGGCACCTCGCTGCTCGCCTCCGCCGGACTCCTGGGCGTGGTGGCCGGTCTGGCCGCGCAGAGTGCGCTGGCCAACGTGTTCGCCGGGGTGCAGATCGCCTTCAGCGACATGGTCCGCATCGGCGACTCGGTGGTCGTCAACAACGAGATGGGGACGGTCGAGGAGATAACGCTGACCTACCTGGTGGTGAACACCTGGGACCAGCGTCGGCTGGTCATGCCGGTCTCCTACTTCACCAGCCGCCCGTTCGAGAACTGGTCGCGGACCGACACCCGGATGACCGGCACGGTCTTCCTGCACCTGGACCACTCCGCGCCGATCGCCGAACTGCGCGAGGAACTGCACCACATCCTGAAGAACTCCGGGCTGTGGGACGGCATGGGCTGGAGCCTGTACGTCACCGAGACGCACCCCACCACGATCCTGGTCCGGGCTGTGGTCACCGCCAGGGACGCCGACGACGTGTGGACACTGCGGTGTGACGTACGGGAGAAGCTCCTGGAGTTCCTGCGCGGCAAGCACCCGTACGCCCTGCCGCGGATCGCCACGGCCACCGCGCCCGGCGCCGGGGAGGGCTACACGCCGGACAAGGCCGACTACGGCATGCAGCTGACGGAGACGAAGCCCGCCGAGGCACCCCGGCCCCCGGTGGCACTCGTCCGGCAGCGCCCCAAGCAGTACCTCCCTTCGGAGACCGGCGCGCTGAAGCAGGTCAGCCTGGACAAGCCGGCCGGCGAATCCGGCACGGAACTCGAAGAGCCCGGAATCGTCCCGGGCCAGCGCCAGGCCCGGGTCGACCAACGACAGGGCTGACCAGCGGCAGAGCTGACGACCACACCCGCGGGTAGGCGTCCGCTGGGACGGTCCCGGACTTCGCGGGGCGGCCCGTGGTGGTCACAGTGCCGCGGAAAGTCCAGGGCCGTCCCGGCGGAGCGCGTCCCGCGCGTTCCCGGCCGAACGGCACCGGGTCAGGCGCTGTCGGTCTCCGCGAGGAACGCCAGCGCCGCCGCCCAGGCCTCCTCCGCCGCCGCCGCGTCGTAGTCCGGCAGGTCGGCGTCCGTGAACAGGTGCCCGGCGCCCCGGTAGCGGTGGACCTCCACCTCGGCCCCGGCCTTGCGCATGCTCAGGTACCAGGCGTTCAGCCAGTCCTCCGACTCGAACGCGTCGGGCTCGGCCACGTGCAGTTGTACGGGGATCTCCGTCGCCGCGTCCGCCCGCAGGTCGGACGTACCGTGGAACATCAGCAGCCCGGCCGCGTGCCCGTCGGCCAGCGCGAGGTTCTGGGCCAGTGCGGCACCGAGTGAGAACCCGGCGTACACCAGGCCCCCGCCGAGCGGCGCGGCAGCGGCGACGACACGCTTGAGCAGTTCCTCGTTGCCGATCTGCTCGCTGATGGCCATGCCCTCTTCGACGGTGCCGACCGTACGGCCGTCGAAAAGGTCCGGCACGGTGACCTCGTGGCCGGCGTCGCGGAGCCGCTCCGCGGCGGCCCGGACGGCGGGGCGCAGCCCGTAAGCCGAGTGGAACAACACAATCCTGGCCACGGGGTGTGACTCCTTTTTTCCTGCCGGTCTGACCGCGGGTGCGGAAATCCCATGATCCCCCGGTCCACCCGGACGGTCCAAACCCGCCCGGCCTGGTGTCACGCACGACTCCGCGTCAGTGCAAGCGGGCGGACCGTACGCCGTGCACATCGAGGTTCTTCAGCACGCGGTCCACCGCGCTGGGGTCGACGCCCGTCTCGCCGCGGGCCTTCCGCAGTTCCCGGCGGGCGGCCCGCGCCATCTCCCGGTCGGCCCGGCGGTAGGCCTCCATCTGCTGGGCCCGTCCGGCGACCAGCTCGCGTTTGTCCTCCCGGACGGAGTCCGGGTTGAGCCTGGCCAGGATCGCGTGGTGCCGGGCACGGAGACTCATCGACACTTCCTCCGGCACATCGCCCTCGTCCTCCAGCACCCCGAGCCGGTGCAGTGCCGCTTTGTGCGCGCGGACGGCGAGCCCGCGGTCGGCTTCGGGGACAGCGTCGGCCGACAGCCGGACGCCCAGCCCGCGGACCACGAACGGCAGCGTGATCCCTTGCAGGACCAGCGTCACCAGGACCACGCTGAAGGCGATGGCGACCAGCCGGGCCCGCTCCGGGAAGGGACTGCCGTCGTCCATGGTCAGCGGGAGACCCAGGGCCAGCGCGACCGTGGCGACACCGCGCATCCCGGACCACCACAGGACCACGGTTTCGCGTGGGGCCAGCATCGGGAGGCGGTCGGAACCGGCTGCTGACGCCGCCTTGTTGAAGCCGCTCCGCTGGGCCAGCCCGGCAGCCGGGAACAGCCACAGCGCGCGGACCACGATCACGGTGAGGGACACCGCCCCGGCCTGCAGCAGGGTCTCCCCCAGGCCGTCGCCGAGTTCCCGCAGGACGGGCCGCAGCTCCAGGCCGACGATGCCGAACGCCAGACCGGTGACCATCAGTTCGATGACCTCCCACACGGAGTGGGCGGTCAGCCGGCCGACGATGTCGTCCGTCTCCAGGATCACGGAGCGCATCCGCAGCGCGGCCACGATCACCGCCAGGACCCCGGAACCACCGAGGTGGTCGGCCACGATGTAGGCGACGAACGGCACGAGCAGGCTGAAGACCGTCCCCGCCGCCGGATCGGCCAGCCGGTTGACGACAGGCACGCTCACCCCGGCCGCAGTCAGCCCGACCAGCACCGCGACCACCACGGTGAGTACGGCGACCGTGCCGATCTCCAGTCCGCTCACCGAACCGGCTACGGTGGCGATCACCGCGATCTGGTAGATCACGATCGCGGTGGCGTCGTTGTAGAGGCCTTCGCTCTCCAGGAGCTGGACCAGGCGGCGCGGCAACCGCAGCTGCCCGGCGACGGCGCTGGTGGCGATCGGATCGGGCGGGGCGACCAGCGCCCCGAGGGCAAGCGCGGCGGCGACCGGCAGCCCGGGCACGACCGCGTGGGCGACAGCGGCGACGGCGACCGTAGTGACGACCACCAGGGCGACCGCGAGCAGCATGATGGGCCGCAGGTTGGCCAGGAACTCCCGCCAGCTGG
Source organism: Kitasatospora sp. UYEF31 (assembly GCF_057291755.1). Classification (NCBI taxonomy): domain Bacteria; kingdom Bacillati; phylum Actinomycetota; class Actinomycetes; order Kitasatosporales; family Streptomycetaceae; genus Kitasatospora; species Kitasatospora sp. UYEF31. Next base: position 16,181 of record NZ_JBXAWK010000011.1, on the reverse strand, counting down.
TCCGCCAGGCCGCCGCGTACAGCAACGGCGGCAGGAGCAGCGGGAGCATCAGCTCCGGGTCGAGCTTCAGATCGGGTACGCCGGGGATCAGCGCCAGGACCAGCCCGTACACCGTCATGAGGACGGGCCACGGCAGCTTGACGCGCCGGGCGAGGGTGACCGCCGCGACCGTGCCGAGCATGAGCAGGAACACGACGGTGAGCTGGTCCACGCACACCCCTCACGTCACGCTCGTTTTGTACGGGTTTCACCGTACGACGGGAGTGCTCTCCACGCGAGTCGCCGGACCCCACTCGGCACCGGTCAGCGCTGGACTGGCACGCCCGAATTCCCGGGCGCTTCGCGACCCCCGGGAGGATGCTTGGATCCGCGCCCGATCCACACACCCGGACTGGACCGGATCGCACCAGCGGTCAGCCCGCCGGCCCACGCTCCACCCGTCCGATCAGGTCTGCCAGTTGCGCCTGGACCCCTTCCGGCGTCCCGTCCACCAGGATGACGTTGGGCAGCACACCGATCTGAGCATCGAGAACGGCGAACCGCACAGTCGGATGCTCCGGGGCCACTGCGCTGACGGCTGAGGTGATGCTGCCGCCGCTCACGATGACCAGCCGACAGTGGTGGGCGAGGAGTCCGTCGAGCAGCGGTGTCGCTTCGTCTGGTGACGCGACCTTGGCCGGGATCTGCTGGAGGTTCACTTTGCCTGCTGCGACGGCGGGTTGCGCCGCGGACTGCACTGACATGGAAGGCCCACCCGCCAAGAGGGTGCACACCGTTGGCACAAGCGAGGCATTGTGGGCCTCCGGAAGTGCAGAATGATTATTTCCTTCGCCCCGGAACGCGAACCACAGCACCACGCCGAGCAGAAGGAGTAGCGGCACAGTCACCGCTGCTGCGATTTTCTGACTGCCAGCCATGCGTTCGAGAATTCCTCGCTGTTTGATCACCGGACCTGGCATGGCCTTCTGCGGTAATCCCGCTCCGTCGAGCGCCGATTCCCAGCGATGCCGGTACATGCACCCCTCAAGCGACAGCGTGACCAAATGAATTCACTCAGAGGATTTAGATCCTGGAGAAATCAAACGAACTCCGGCATTCAGCATCTCCTGAATCACCGATGCCCAGATCTCACCATCCTCAACAATTATCCCCTTCTCGGAGATTTCATTGAAAATAACATGCGGGAAACCCTGTCCAACATTCAACAAAATCCACCCTTTCTCGGTCCCATCCCAAAGATAAGAGAACGAATCCAAGCTCCCCATGCACGACACCCGCCGAAAAAATGCTTCTTGAATGGAACTGCAATCTCCTTGATCTCAACCGGTCGAAGCAATTGATCTTGGTCCCGTAGGCTCGGCGGCCTCATCCACCGACCGGAGACCGCCGCCTGTGAACGTCCCGCCCCGCCGCGCCCCCCTGTCGCCCGCAGACCGCGAGGAGATCTCCCGGGGCATCGTCGAGAACCTGGAAGGCGGACAGACAACCGCCCGGATCGGACGCCGCCCCTCGGTGGTCAGCCGGGAGATCCGCCGCCACGGCGGCCGGGCCAACCACCGCGCCCACCACGCGAACGACCAGGCCGGACGATCCCGTTGCCGACCCAAGGCGCGGAAACCCGACCGTCTTCCCGACCCGCGCCGCGAGGTACCGGCCCGCCCGGGCCGGGCCGAACGCCGCCCCCGCGGCCGGACGAAGCCGACCGGCGCCCGGATCGTCGGCACGCACTCCATCGACGACCGCCCCGCCGAAGTCGAGGACCGCAAGATCCCCGGAGGCCAGGCGACTGGCTGACAACACCCGGCAGGGACGGGAAGACCGCACCGGGCACCCTGGTCGAGCGCACCAGCCGCTACACGATCCTGGTCCCCCTGCCGTCGGGGAACAACGCCACCGACGTCTGCGACGCCCTCATCGAATCGGTCCGCGACGTACCCAGGCAGATGCCCACCAGCCTGACCTGGGACCAGGGCAGTGAAATGGCCCAGCATCAAGGACTGTCCCCCGCCACGGAGTCGGACGTGTACTTCGCCCACCCGCACTCCCCGTGGGAACGCGGCACCAACGAGAACACGAACCGGCTGCCGCGCGAGTACTTCCCCAAAGGCACCGACATCACCGCCCACGAGCCCTACCCGCGGGCCGTCGCCGAGGAACTCAACACCCGGCCCCGCCGTATCCTCGACCACCAGAAACCCGCTGAGGTATTCGCCGAGCTGCTGACCGCCTCAATTGCTTCGACCAGTTGAGATCAAGCTCCCCTGGACAGTGCGTCCAGAGTCTGGAAGAGGTCGTAGGCACCGTGGGTGTTCAACACAGGTTCAACGGCCATCACCGTCACGCCTCCTTCCCGTGAGCTCCCGGAGGAATTCCCCTCCAGCCTCCCACGCACACCTGGCACAGACCCACCGTCACCCGAAGGCCGTCACCAACTCGACGACCGAACGGGTGAAAGGTCACACCAAGCGTCACTTAGTCCTTCCGGAACCCAGCCCTGACGGAACCCGGTCCCGGCCGACCCCAGTCCCATCCGAACTCAGTCCCATCCGAACTCAGTCCTGGATGCGCTCCAGCGCCTCCGCCAGGTCCGGCGCGTACTCGCTGGTGTACTCGACCCACTCGCCCGTCCCCGGGTGGTGGAAGCCGAGCGAGACCGCGTGCAGCCACTGCCGGGTCAGGCCGAGCTTCTTGGCCAGCGTCGGGTCCGCGCCGTACGTCAGGTCGCCCACGCACGGGTGCCGGGTGGCCGACATGTGCACGCGGATCTGGTGCGTGCGGCCGGTCTCCAGCTTGATGGAGAGCAGGCTCGCGGCGCGGAACGCCTCAAGGGTGTCGTAGTGCGTGACACTGGGCTTGCCGTCCTTGACGACCGCCCACTTCCAGTCGCTGCTGGGGTGCCGGTCGATCGGCGCGTCGACGGTGCCGACGTGCGGGTCGGGGTGGCCCTGGACGAGCGCGTGGTAGCGCTTGTCGACCGTACGCTCGCGGAACGCCTGCTTGAGCAGGGTGTAGGCGCGCTCAGACTTGGCGACGACCATCAGTCCGGACGTACCGACGTCGAGGCGGTGCACAACACCCTGACGCTCGGCCGCGCCGGAGGTGGAGATGCGGTAGCCGGCCGCGGCCAGACCGCCGATGACGGTGGTCCCGGTCCAGCCCATCGACGGGTGCGCGGCGACGCCGACCGGCTTGTTGACCACGACGATGTCGTCGTCGTCGTGCACGATCGTCATGCCGGGCACGGGCTCGGCGATCAGCTCGACGGCGCGGGGCGCGCCGGGCATCTCGACCTGGATCCAGGACCCGGCCATCACCCGCTCAGACTTGCCGGCCCGCACGTTGTCGATCAGCACTTTGCCCTCGGCCGCCAGCTCGGCGGCCTTGGTCCGGGACAGGCCGATCATGCGGGCGAGGGCAGCGTCGACACGCTCCCCTTCGAGGCCTTCGGGGACGGGCAGGGTACGGATCTCAGGCGTGGTCACTCCACAAGTATGACCGGTCCGGCGGTACGGCCCTCCCGCACGGCCGCGGGCCCACCGCCGGCGCCTGGAAATCGGTCAGGCCCGAAACGCCGCGGCCCAAGGAATGGGTGACAGCGTTCCGGGCCTGACCGGCACAGGCGGAGTACGGGATCACCTGCTGCCGGCAGGCCCTTCCGGCGGCTCGGCGGCGGAGTCCCCGGCGGTGTCCCGCTCTTCGGAGTCCGCGTCGGAGCCGGTGTCCGGGTCAGTCTCGGAGTCGGTGTCCTTCGTGCCGTCCGGCTGCAACCCCATGAAGGACAGCAGCACGATCAGGCACCCGCCGACCACGATCGCGGAGTCCGCCAGGTTGAACACGGCGAAGCTCTTCGGCGCGATGAAGTCCACCACGTGCCCGCGCAGGAACCCGGGCGCCCGGAAGAACCTGTCAGTGAGGTTGCCGAGCGCTCCGCCCAGGAGCAGGCCCAGGGCCACCGCCCAGGGCAGGCTGTAGAGCTTGCGGGCCAGCCGGAGGATGATCACGACGACGGCCGCGGCGATCAGGGTGAACACGACGGTGTAGCCCTGGCCCATGCCGAAGGCCGCGCCGGAGTTGCGGGTGCCGTGCAGCTGGAGCCAGTCGCCCAGGAGCCGGATGGGCTCCTCACCTTCCAGCTCGGCGACGACCAAGAGCTTGCTGCCGAGGTCGAGGATGTACGCCAGAGCCGCGATGCCGAGCAGGACGCCGACCCGGCGCGCGCCGCGGTTCACCGGGGTGTCACCGCTGTCGGAGTCGCCGTCAGTGCCGCTTTCGGCACTGCGCTCAACAACACTGCGCTCAACAGCACTGCTGTCAACGGCACGGCTCTCAACAGCGCTGTCCTCCACAACACTGTCGACACTGCTGTCGGGCACTGCCGCGTCAGGCACTGTCTCGGACGCATGGGCCGCCCGGCCCTCCCGTGGTTCCGCTCCGGTACCGATGGCCGACGCTCCGCTTCACTCGATAGGCGCTGCGGGGCGTCGGCCGGGCCCGGACGGGTCGGCTATCGGCGCTCCTCGCGCTGTTTGCAGGTCACGCAAAGGATGGCACGCGGGAACACCTCAAGGCGGGCCTTCCCGATGGGCGAGCCGCAGGACTCACAGTCGCCGTACGTGCCGTCGGCGAGCCTGCGCAGCGCCCGTTCCGACTGGAGCAGCATGCCACGGGTGTTGTTCGTCAGGGACACCTCATGCTCCCTTTCGATGTTCTTGGTGCCCGCGTCGGCCTGGTCGTCGCCCGCGCCGTCACCGGAATCCCGCAGCAGGTCCGCGATGCCGTGCTCGGCCAGGGAGATCTCGCCGCGCAGCCGCTCGACGTCGGCGAGCAGGTTGTCGCGGACGGTGCCCAGGTCGTCGGCCGTCCACGGGTCCTCGCCGGAGCGCACCGCGTAGACGTCGGGGCCGCGGAAATCGCCCAGGGCCACCGCGGTCACCGTCGAGCCCGCGGCAGCGGCGCGCGCTGCCACCGCCGCCTTAGACCGGCTGGGCCGGGCCGTCGCCTTGACAGTCGACGCCGGTTTGACGCCGTTCGCCGGAGCAGCGCTCTTGACGCCCCCTCCGGCCGTGGCGACCGCCGTCGAGCCGCCTGGCCTGGTCAGTCCGCCGTCTGCTTTTCCGGTCTCCGCCATGGTCACGGCCCCCTTGGGATAAGTAGGGATTCTCTGGACGACTGTGTGCGACTGTGTGCGACTGTGTGCGACTGTGTCGCGCCGCTCCGCTGCCCGGACGCAGTCCGGGGCCCCGGAGACGGGGTGCGCCACCGCTGGTGCCGCGCCGGGGCGGCGACGCATCACGGTTGTGCCCACTGTCGGCGAGGGCTATCCCTTTTCCGCGTGTCCGTCTCGTTACCGACTGCTCCACGGCTCGTTAGCCACTCCTGGGCGTACGGCGTCCGGGCGGCGCAGGGCGGCACCGTGCATATCCAGGAGTCGGCGGCCGGTCGTTCGGCATACAATTCGTTCAGCGGGACGGTGCTGATGGGACGAGTACCGCCGCACGCAGCCGGAGGGGACTCCGAAGCGACCCGGGGACGGTGTGAGCCCGGGGGTGTGCGCGGCGCGAAGATCACCCCGGAGCCGTCGGAAGAAGGGCCTGTACAGAACTCTGTACGAACAGCGCACAGGCCCCGTAGAACCGGCACCCGCGGCGAATGAGTGGGCCGTACGCCGGATTCCTCCGCGAGGTCACACGCCGGGTCCGTCGGAGCCAAGCGACGACGGGACCGGACGACGTGTGACTTCGGGCGGTGTGAAACAGCGCCACGGCCAAGAAGGGTGGTACCGCGGGAGGCCCTGGGGTTTCGCCGCGAGGTCACACGCCGGGTCCGTCGGAGCGAAGCGACGACGGGACCGGACCACGTGTGACTTCGGGCGGCAGACCTCAGCACGGGCGTCTCGTCCCTTCCCCGGACAGACACGCCCGCGGAAGGAACAGCCCATGTACCGCCCGGTACCGGCGCAGGTCGACCTGCCTGCCATGGAACACGAAGTCCTGACGTTCTGGCAGCAGCAGGACATCTTCGGCCGCAGTCTGAAGCAGACCGCCGACGGCCCCCAGTGGGTGTTCTACGAAGGGCCCCCCACTGCCAACGGCATGCCCGGCGCGCACCACATCGAGGCCCGCGTCTTCAAGGACGTGTTCCCGCGCTACCGGACGATGAAGGGCTACCACGTCCCCCGCAAGGGCGGCTGGGACTGCCACGGTCTGCCGGTGGAGCTGGCCGTCGAGAAGGAGCTGGGCTTCGCCGGCAAGCAGGACATCGAGGCGTACGGCGTCGCGCCGTTCAACGACAGGTGCCGTGAGTCGGTCCAGCGGCACACCGACGCGTTCGAAGAGCTGACGACCCGGATGGGCTACTGGGTCGACATGTCCCAGGCCTACCGGACGATGGACCCGGACTACATCGAGTCGGTGTGGTGGTCGCTGAAGCAGATCTTCGACAAGGGCCTCCTCGTGCAGGACTACCGGGTCGCCCCGTGGTGTCCGCGCTGCGGGACCGGGTTGTCCGACCACGAGTTGGCGCAGGGCTACGAGACGGTCGTCGACCCGTCGGTGTTCGTCCGGTTCCCGCTGACCGGCGGGCCGCTCGCGGCCCCGGTGAACGGGCAGGGCACCGCGATGCTCGTGTGGACCACCACCCCGTGGACCCTGGTGTCCAACACCGCCGTGGCGGTCCACCCCGAGGTCACCTACGTCGTCGCCACGGACGGTACGGAACGCCTCGTCGTCGCCGAGCCGCTGGTGGAGAAGGCCCTCGGCGAGGGCTGGACGCTGACCGGCGAGAAGTACACCGGCGCGGAGATGGAGCGCTGGGCCTACCAGCGGCCGTTCGAGCTCGTCGACATGCCGGACGCCAACTTCGTGGTGCTCGGCGGCTACGTGACCACCGAGGACGGTTCCGGCCTGGTCCACCAGGCGCCGGCGTTCGGCGCGGACGACCTCATCGTCTGCAAGGCGTACGGCCTGCCCGTGGTCAACCCCGTCCGCCCGGACGGCACCTTCGAGGAGTCGGTCCCGCTCGTCGGCGGGGTGTTCTTCAAGAAGGCCGACGAGAAGCTCGTCGCCGACCTGCGTGAGCGCGGCCTGCTGTTCCGGCACGTCGAGTACGAGCACAGCTACCCGCACTGCTGGCGCTGCCACACCGCGCTGCTCTACTACGCGCAACCGTCCTGGTACATCCGCACGACCGCGGTCAAGGACGCACTCCTGCGGGAGAACGAGCGGACCACGTGGTACCCGGAGACGGTCAAGTGGGGCCGCTTCGGCGACTGGCTCAACGGCAACGTCGACTGGGCGCTGTCCCGCAACCGCTACTGGGGCACTCCGCTGCCGATCTGGCGCTGTGCGGAGGGGCACCTGACCTGCGCGGGTTCGCTGGGTGAGCTGTCGGAGCTGACCGGCCGCGACCTGTCGGAGCTCGACCCGCACCGGCCGTACATCGACGAAGTGACCTTCCCGTGCACCGCCGGGGGCTGCTCCGCCGAGTCGGTGCGGGTGCCCGAGGTCATCGACGCCTGGTACGACTCGGGCTCGATGCCGTTCGCGCAGCACGGCTACCCGCACAAGAACAAGGAACTGTTCGAGGGCTCCTACCCGGCGCAGTTCATCTCCGAGGCGATCGACCAGACGCGTGGGTGGTTCTACACGCTGATGGCCATCGGCACACTCGTGTTCGACCGTTCCTCGTACGAGAACGTCGTCTGCCTCGGGCACATCCTGGCCGAGGACGGCCGGAAGATGAGCAAGCACCTGGGCAACACCCTGGCCCCGGTGCCGTTGATGGACCAGCACGGCGCAGACGCCGTGCGCTGGTTCATGGCCGCGGGCGGCTCCCCGTGGGCGGCGCGTCGCGTCGGCCACGGAACCATCCAGGAAGTCGTCCGGCGGGTGCTGCTGACCTACTGGAACACGGTCAGTTTCCAGGCTTTGTACGGGCGTACCGCCGAATGGGTGCCCAGCGCCTCGGACCCGGCCCCGGCCGACCGTCCGCTGATCGACCGCTGGTTGCTCAGCGAACTGAACATCCTGGTCCGCGACGTGGACGCCGCCCTGGAGGCGTACGACACCCAGCGCGCCGGAAAGCTGCTCTCGCAGTTCACCGACGACCTTTCCAACTGGTACGTCCGCCGGTCGCGCCGCCGCTTCTGGGACGGCGAGCCGGCCGCGCTGCGCACGCTGCACGAGGTCATCGGGACGCTGACGAAGCTGATGGCGCCGCTGACCCCGTTCATCGCCGAGCGGGTGTGGCAGGACATGGTCCGCCCCTGCTCGGACGACGCTCCCGACTCGGTTCACCTGGCGGCCTGGCCGACCGCCGACGAGGCGCTGATCAGGCCGGAGCTGTCCACCCGGATGGCGTTGGTCCGCCGTCTGGTGGAGCTGGGCCGGGCCACCCGCGCCGACTCCGGAGTGAAGACCCGGCAGCCGCTGGGCCGCGCGCTGGTGGGCGCACAGGGCTGGGACACCCTGGACGACGAACTGCGCGCGCAGATCGCCGAGGAGCTCAACGTCCTGTCCCTGGCCTCACTGTCCGACGCGGGCGGGGACCTGGTCGAGTACAGCGCCAAGGGCAACTTCCGGGCCCTGGGCAAGCGGTTCGCCAAGGAGACCCCGAAGGTCGCCGGGGCGATCGCGGCGACCGACGCGGCGGCGCTGTACGCCGCGCTGCGGGCCACCGGCGAGGCCGTCGTGCTCCTGGACGGCGCGGAGATCACCGTGTCCTCCGAGGAGGTCATCGTGACCGAGACCCCGCGTGAGGGCTGGGCGGTGGCCAGCGAGTCCGGCGCCACCGTCGCCCTCGACCTGGAGATCACCCCCGAACTGCGGCTCGCGGGCATCTCCCGCGATGTCGTCCGGCTGATCCAGGAGGCCCGCAAGAACAGCGGCCTGGACGTGTCGGACCGGATCGTCGTGTGGTGGAGCGCCGACACCGCCGAGGAGACCACCTCGGCCCTGCTCGCCCACGGCGCGCAGGTGGCCGAAGAGGTCCTGGCCCTGGAATTCGTCCAGGGCACCCCGGAGGACGAGGAACTCCACGAGGTCCAGGAGGAGTCCCTGGGCCTGCGCGTGTGGCTGCGCAAGGCGAAGCGCTGACCGGCTGAAGATCAAAAAACGAGAGGGCCTGTACGGATTTCAAATCCGTACAGGCCCTCTCGCGTTCGGACGCGCAGCGTCCCGGCGGCCCCACCACGAGGCGACGGGCGCGCAGCACCCCGGAGCGCGCCCGGCGACCGCGGCCCGACCGGGCGACGCCCGCGCTTGGAGCCCGGCAGCAACACAGCCCGGCGAGAAACCTGAAGGGGCGCCGGGGCACACACCAGGTCCACGGACTGGTGGGTGTCCCGACGCCCCTTCAAGGGTCCGTCAGACGGTCACGACTTCAGTTGTCGTTGTCGTCCTCGATCAGGAAGCCGCGGACCTGGGCGGAGGGCCCGGTCGGCTGCATCTGCTGCGGCTGCGGCGCCTGCGGGCGCAGCGGGGCCATCTGCTGCGTCATCTGCGGGCCGCCCATGGGACCGCCCTGACCGCCGAGCGACGGGGTCATGGCCGGGCTCATGGAGGAGGGCGCCATCGACGACGGTCCCTGCTGACCCATGGTGGACGGCGGCAGCGAGACGGCCGGCTGGGACCGCGGCGGGGCCAGCGAGTCGTCGGCCTGGGCTTCGAGCTGGCGCAGCTGGCTGTCCAGGTAGGACTTGAGACGCGTGCGGTACTCGCGCTCGAAGGCGCGCAGGTCGTCGACCTTGCGCTCCAGCGTGGCGCGGGCGGACTCCAGGGAGCCCATCGCCACGCGGTGCTTCTCCTGGGCGTCCCGTTCCAGCGCGTCGGCCTTCGAACGGGCGTCCCGCTCCATGCCTTCGGCGCGGGTGCGGGCCTCGCTCACGATCTTGTTGGCTTCGGCGCGGGCTTCGGCGATCGCCTGGTCCGCGGTCTGCTGGGCGAGTGCCAGCACCCGGGCCGCGCTGTCGCCACCGCCCTGCTGCATCGGCTGCTGCTGCATGGGCTGCTGCATCTGCATCGGCTGCATCTGCTGCTGCTGGGGGTTGCCCATCGGGCCGCCCTGTCCGCCCGGGAGCTGCGGCGGGCCTTGGAGCTGGTGCTGGCCGCCCATCGGGCCGCCCTGCATCTGGCCCTGCATGCCCTGCTGCTGCATGGGCTGCTGCATCTGCATCGGCTGCATCTGCTGCTGGGGGTTGCCCATCGGGCCGCCCTGTCCGCCCGGGAGCTGGTGCTGGCCGCTCATCGGGCCGCCCTGCATCTGGCCCTGCATCTGCTGTTGCTGCTGCTGGGGGTTGCCCATCGGGCCGCCCTGCATCTGCTGCTGGGGGCCGCCCTGCTGGGGCGGCGGCGGAACCTGGTTGGGCCCGGATATGGCTGCCGGTACAGGCGCCTGCGGTTCGCGTTCCTTGCGCTGCTGCTGTTGCTGCTGCGCCTGCTGGGCCTGCTGCTGGCTCTGGGCCGCGGCACGTGTCGCAGCTGCGAGCTTGGCGCGCAGGTCCTCGTTCTCGCGCAGCAGTCGTGTCAGCTCCGCTTCGACCTCGTCGAGGAACGCGTCAACCTCGTCCTCGTCGTAGCCCTCTCGGAGGCGGACGGTCGTAAACTGCTTGTTACGTACGTCCTCGGGGGTCAACGGCATCTCTTCACCTCAGCGTGATCGTCGGCGTTTTCGGACAGACGGTACCGCTTACAACCCGCCGACCACGTAGATCAGGATCCACACAATGATCATGAGTACGAAGAACGACAGGTCTAGCGCTACACCCCCGAGGCGCAGCGGAGGAATGAACCTGCGCAGCAACTTCAGCGGTGGGTCCGTGATCGAGTAAGTGGTCTCCAGCACGACGACCATCGCCTTGCCGGGCTGGTAGGACCGGGCGAACTGGAACACGTAGTCCATGACAAGCCGGAACAGCAGCACGAGCATGAACAGGTACAGCGCGATATAGAGGATCTGTACCACGACACTCACTGCGCTGCCCCCTTGAGCACGTTCACCGGGCCGGCTTGGCCGGTACCACTGCCTTGCCTCAGATCCCGCATTTACCGCTCTAGCTCTGGTTGAAGAAACCGCCCTCGGCGATCCTTGCCTTGTCTTCCGCCGTCACATCGACGTTAGCAGGCGACAGAAGGAAGACCTTCTGGGTCACCCGTTCGATGCTTCCGTGCAGACCGAAGACGAGTCCTGCTGCGAAGTCCACCAGCCGCTTGGCGTCGGTGTCCTCCATTTCCGTGAGGTTCATGATGACCGGGGTCGATTCACGGAAGTGTTCGCCGATGGTACGTGCTTCGTTGTAGGTACGGGGGTGGAGCGTGGTGATGCGGTAGGGTTCACGCTCGCTCGCGACTTTATGCACGTTCACCACTGGGCTCTCGGGGCGGCGGTCGGACATGGTGGACACAGTCGCACGGTGCTCGTCCTGTTGGACAGGCACGATCGCGGACCGGTGGACGGCCTTGCCGTCACGGTGCTCCTCGCGGAGTTCCCGCGGCTCGCGGGTTTCCGCCGGCTTTTCCTGGCGCTGTTCCTGATGACGCTCCTCACGCCGTTCGTCACGGCGTTCGGCTGTCCGATCAGCGGTCTGGTCGGTACGTGACCGCGGCCCGAGGTCGTCCTCGTCGTAGTCGTCGTACTCGTAGACATCGTCCTCCACGAGGCCGAGGTAGACCGCCATCTTGCGCATCGCGCCGGCCATGTTCGCGTCCTTTTGGTCTGTGGCGGATCGGCTGGTCAGGTGGGCCTCTCCGCCCCGGTGCGGGGTGGTGGCAGACCCTTTCCGGTGACGCTACCGGAGGGATGGCCGGACTCCGAGCACCGCCGTACCGATGCGTACATGTGTCGCACCGGCGCTGACGGCCTGTTCGAGGTCGCCGCTCATCCCCGCCGAGACCATGGTTGCAGTCGGATAGGCATTCCGCAGGCGGGTTCCGATTTCTTCCAGTCCGGCGAACGCGCGGGCCGGTTCGACGCCCAGCGGCGCGACGGCCATCACGCCGCCGAGTTTCAGACCGTCAGATCCAGCCACCGCTTCGGCGAGCGCTTCGACGTCCGCGGGCAGCACGCCGCCGCGCGCGGGGTCGCCGTCGAGACTGATCTGCAGAAGGACCGTCAGTTCCCGTGCCCTGCGCAGCTGTTCCCGACTGCGGAGCACCGCGGCCGACAGCGCGCTGACGAGTCGTCGGCGGTCGACCGAGTGGACGACGTCGGCGTACGCGGCGACCGAGGCTGCCTTGTTCGTCTGGAGCTGGCCGATGTAATGCCACGTCAGGGGTAGGTCGTTGAGCACCGCGGCCTTCGGCGCGGCTTCCTGGTCGCGGTTCTCCCCCACGTGCCGGACGCCGAGTCCGGACAGCAGCCGGACGTCACTCGCCGGGTAGGTCTTGGTGACGACGACGAGGGTGACTCCGGCGCGGTCGCGGCCGGCCGTGTCGCACGCCGCGACGAGTCGCCGCTCGACGTCGGCGAGGTTGGCGGCGAGCTCTTCCTGACGTGACTTCAGCGCCGGATCTGCGGGTGTCGTACTCATGCCCTCCATGATTCCCGAACGTGAGTGCGGACGCCGGTCGGGGTGGTCCCCCGGAGCGGGCGGTACGGTCCGGCCGGTCGCGGGCACCGGCTCAGTCCAGCCAGACGTAGCCCGCGAGGCGGCCCGTTCCACCATCCCGCCGGTAGGAGAAATGGTCCTCCGACTCCTTGGTGCAGATGTGGGATTTGTCACCCTGCGTCACTCCTGTTCGGCGGAGCTGGGCCCACACTCCGGCGGTGACGTCCAGGGCCGGGGTCCCCGCGCGGGTGCGGCTGCGCGATCCGGGCTCCAGCGCGGCGACTTCGTCACACATGTCCGCCGGGACCTCATAGCAGGACCCGCACACGGCCGGTCCGGTCAGCGCGATGATCCTGCCGGGTTCGGCTCCGAGCGAAACCATCGTCCCGACCGTACGGATGACGAGTCCGGCTGCCATCCCCGGACGGCCCGCGTGCGCGGCTGCGGCGACACCGGCGACCGGGTCGGCGAGCAACACCGGAGTGCAGTCGGCCACCAGGACCGCCAGGGCCAGCCCCCGGGTACGGGTGACGACCGCGTCGGCGGCGGGGACTTCACCCGGGCGCGGGGCGTCGACGATGTCGACGGTGTCCCCGTGCACCTGGTTCATCCAGACCACCCGGGCCGGGTCCAGGCCCAGGCCCTGTGCGGCGAGGACCCTGTTGTCGGCGACCGCCCGCGGGTCGTCGCCGACGTGGCCGCCGAGGTTGAGCTGGGAAAAGGGAGCGGCGCTCACCCCGCCCCACCTGTCGGTGAAGGCGAAGTGAGCGCCGTCGGCACTGCTGCGCGTGGAGAACATGCGGCATTCCTACTACATGCGGTGCTGCTTGGTGCTCTGCTGCTCCGTACCGTGCTGCTTACCGCTTCAGGCCGTACCAGTTCATGCTGTGTTACTTCATGAAGGGCGGGACATCGAGGTCGATGTCCTCCTTCACCGGCTCAGGGATCAGCGGCGCGCGGGGTGCCGGAGTGGTCGGGTAGGAGCCGGGGTTGGCCGGCGCCGGCGCGGGTTCGGCCGCGAGCGCGCCGTGGCCGACGGGTGCCGCCGGCCGGGTCTGCCCCTGTTCGGCGGCCTGCGCGCGGGCCTTGGCAGCTTCGCTGCGCGACGGCGGCTGCCCTCCGTCAAAACCCGCCGCGATCACCGTGACCCGGACTTCATCGCCGAGCGCGTCGTCGATGACCGCGCCGAAGATGATGTTGGCTTCCGGGTGTGCGGACACGCTGACCAGCTGCGCGGCCTCGTTGATCTCGAACAGGCCGAGGTCGGAGCCGCCGGAGATCGAGAGCAGGACCCCACGCGCACCGTCGATGGACGCTTCGAGGAGCGGCGAGGAGATCGCCATCTCCGCGGCGGCCACCGCACGGTCGTCACCACGGGCCGAGCCGATCCCCATGAGGGCCGAGCCCGCCTCGGACATGACCGACTTGACGTCGGCGAAGTCGAGGTTGATCAGGCCCGGGGTGGTGATGAGATCAGTGATGCCCTGCACGCCGGACAGCAGGACCTGGTCCGCCGAACGGAACGCGTCCAGGACGCTGACCTGCCGGTCGGAGATCGAGAGCAGCCGGTCGTTGGGGATGACGATGAGGGTGTCGACCTCTTCGCGCAGCTGCGCGATGCCGTCCTCGGCCTGGTTGGCGCGGCGCCGGCCTTCGAAGGTGAAGGGCCGGGTGACCACGCCGATGGTCAGGGCGCCCAGCATGCGGGCGATGTTCGCCACGACAGGTGCGCCGCCGGTGCCGGTTCCACCGCCCTCACCGGCCGTCACGAAGACCATGTCGGCCCCCTTGAGGACCTCTTCGATCTCCTCGCGGTGGTCTTCGGCTGCCTTGCGGCCGACATCGGGGTTCGCGCCCGCGCCGAGACCGCGGGTGAGCTCACGGCCGACGTCGAGCTTGACGTCCGCGTCGCTCATGAGCAGGGCCTGGGCGTCGGTGTTGATCGCGATGAACTCGACGCCCTTGAGACCGACCTCGATCATCCGGTTGATGGCGTTCACGCCGCCACCGCCGATACCGACGACCTTGATGACTGCGAGGTAGTTCTGGGGTGCTGCCACGTCGAAGGCCTCTCGCCTCGAGTTCCTCGTCCTCACCGCGTGGGACCGCTGTGAGGACATTGCCGATGGGGGAAGCTCCGCAGGCTGCTTCCGCAACCTCCACAACCCTCACCCTCAGGTTTAGATTTAGGCCTTTGTCCATGCAAGCCGCGTCGACCTGGGGGGCCATAGCACTACGCAGGACATTAGGTGGCTACAGGACGCGGTTCAACGAACACGCCGGACCACGTCCCTTGTTTTCACTTCAAGTGATCAGCTTCACGTCCCCGGACGGACTGCGGCCGGCGTTGCCGGCGCGCTGGGGACCGGGGTCACCGGAGCACTCGTAGCCGTGTCCGCCGGTAACGGCGGCACGATGTCGACGGCCGACGCCGGAGCGGGGCCCGGCAGCGGTGCGGTCCGGGTCACCGGGGCGTCGGGCACACTCACGTCGTACACCTTCGCCTTCCGCTGCTCCAGGAGCACACCGAGGACGGCGGCCTTGCGCGCCGAGTCCTGCGCGCCGCCCCACAGTACGGTGATCCCGCCGTCGAGTGTCAGCCGGATGTCGTCCCGGCTGCGCGCCGCGATGCCGCGGACCTGTTCGGTCAGTGGCCCTGGCAACGCCCCGACCACCTGCGCGACACCGCGCAACGTGCCAGGTGAGACGGTGTCAGCGTCCGCGTCCACCACCGGAATCCGGTCCGGCGCCTTGTCAAGGCTGCCGAACCGTACACCGTTGGAGTCCACCTCCGCGAAACGGCCGTGGTCCGGCACCACCAGGGCGGCGGTGCGTTCGCGCACGGTGATCCGCAGTCCGTGCGGCCACTCGCGGGAGACTTCGACGGACGCGACCCGGGGCACGGAGGCGACCCGGCGGCGCACCGCGTCCAGGTCGACGCGGGCCAGCGGCTGCCCCTTCGGCACTGCGGCGACCTCCCGCACCTGACCGGCCTGAAGGGCCGTCAGTCCGCGCACGTCGACCGTACGGACGTCGAGGAGGGACGAGAACCAGACAGCCCAGCCGGCCAGGCCGGCCAGCACGAAGGCGCTGATGATGATCAGCAGCGGCTGGAGGTTGGTCCAGCGCCGCCTGGCCTTCGCGGCGGACTTCGCCCTCGCGACGGGCTTGGTCCGCACAGCGGATTTCTGGTGCCCGGCCGGGCGCGCGGCCGACCGTACGGACGGGCGCGTGGCGGCGGGACGCTCGGCCCGGATGCGCATCGGCTGCGGCTCGCGCCGCTTGACGTCGCCGTCCTGCCGCTGAGTCACCCGCACCCGCCCCGATCCGTTACCTGTCTGTTAATCCCTTCAGCTTCGTACGTATCCGCTGGAAAACACGCGCGACGCGCCGGTCAGCCCCGGCGACAACTACACCTTGAGTGAGCCCACCGCGAAGCACCCCTGCGGCACCACCGCGAGACGACAGCCAGGCAACGCCCCTGCGGCACCACCGCGAGGCGACGGGCGCGCAGCGTCCCGAGCGCAGCCGGAGGCTGCGGCTTGCCCGGGCGACGCGCAGGCGCCGAGCGACGACTGAGCGAAGCGAAGACGGCGGGAGGAAAACGCCTGCGCTTGGAGCCCGGAATCAGCACAGCCCG